>JBJTHT010000093.1:0-9641 GCA_046094605.1 Actinomycetota bacterium
TCGTCCCCGCCTCCTCGTAGACGACGGAACGCTCCTCGCCGACGAGGCGGTTGAAGAGCGACGATTTCCCTACGTTGGGACGACCGACGAGCGCGAAGGCGGGACGCGCGTCGTCGCGCTCCGATTCCTCGTCCTCCGACGGTTCCGGCAGGAGCGCGACGACGCGCGTCCCGCCTTCGCGCTCGTCGGTCGTCCGAACGTGGGGAAATCGTCGCTCTTCAACCGCCTCGTCGGCGAGGAGCGTTCCGTCGTCTACGAGGAGGCGGGGACGACGCGCGACGCCGTCGACGCCGTGGTGACGTGGCCGCAGGGCGAGGTGCGGTTCGTGGACACCGCCGGACTGCGGCGCGGATCGAAGACCTCGAGCGGCGTCGAGTACTACGGGTTCCTCCGGGCGGAGCGTGCGATCGCGCGCGCACACGTCGCCGTGCTCGTGCTCGACGCGAGCGACGGATTCACCACCGAGGATCGCCGCATCGCCGCCCGCGTCATCGATCTCGGACGCGCCCTCGTCATCGTCGCGAACAAGTGGGATCTCGTCGAGGACAAGGACGAGGCCTTCGGTCGGTTCCGGGAAGGGGCGAAGCGCTTCCTCGACGCCCCGGTCGCGCGCGTCTCCGCTCGCACGGGGACCGGCGTGGCGCGGCTGCCGGGGCACCTGCTGACGGCGCACGCCCGGTGGAACTCGCGGGCCACGACCGCCGTCGTGAACCGGATCCTGCGCGGCGCCCAGGAGGAGCGCGGCGGCATCCGCTACCGATCCGCCTCGCAGGTCTCCACCGCGCCGCCCACCTTCGTGCTCTTCGGCGGGAGCGCTCCCGGTGCGGCCACGGAACGGTTCCTGGAGAACCGACTGCGCGAGCGCCTCGATCTCGGCGGGGTCCCGATCCGCCTGCGGTTCCGGGCGAAGCCGGAACGCGGGAGCCGGTAGACTGCGCTCCACGGGCCGTAGCGCAGCTTGGTAGCGCGTCTGACTGGGGGTCAGGAGGTCGCGGGTTCAAGTCCCGCCGGCCCGACGGTGGTAGGTTCCGCGCATGCATGAGCCGACCGGCTCGCGCGCGATCGTCACGATCCCGAACGTCATCTCCGCGGTGCGCATCGCCTGCATCCCGGTGTACGCGATCCTGATCCTGCGCGAACCCACGACGTTCACGGGCCTGCTGCTGTTCGGCCTGGTGCTCGCGACGGATTGGGTGGATGGACTCGTCGCGCGTCGCACCGGCCAGGTCAGCGAACTGGGCAAGATCCTCGATCCGCTCGCCGACCGCCTCGCGATCGGCTTCGGCCTCGTCGCGCTCGTCGTGCGCGGCGCGTTCCCGCTGTGGGCCGCCGCCCTGATCCTCGGCCGCGACCTGATCGCGCTCGCCGGCGGCGCCATCGCGCTGGCGGGTCGCGGCGTCCGCGTCGCCGTGCGTCCGCTGGGCAAGCTCGCGACCTTCACGCTGATGATCGCCATCGGCGGCGTCTCCTGGGGAACCCTCGGCTACCCGCTCGCGCCGGCCATCGGCGTGATCGGGTGGACCTGCTTCGCGGTCGGCCTCGCGGAGTACTACGCCGTCGCGGTCGCCTACGCGGGCGACCTGCGTCGCGCTGCCGCGGGGTGAGGTGCTAGCGTCCGGAGCACGTAACGGGGGAGGGGCGGCGATGGAGTTCCCGGAGGGTCTGCGCTACACCAAGGAACACGAGTGGGTGGAGGACCTGGGTGGCGGACGGGTCCGCGTCGGCATCACGGACTTCGCCCAGTACGCGCTCGGCGACATCGTCTACGTCGATCTGCCTGCGGCGGGGACCTCGGTGTCCAAGGACCAGCCGTTCGCCTCGGTGGACTCGACCAAGTCGGCCTCGGATGTCTACGCCCCGGTCTCCGGGACGATCGTGGAACTGAACCCGGCCCTGCAGGACCACCCCGAGGTGGTCAACGGCGCGCCCTACACCGACGGGTGGTTCGTGGTCCTCGAGGTCGCGCCGGGAACCGATCTCGCGTCCCTGATGGACGCTTCCGCGTATCGGGCCCTCACCGCGTCCTAGTGGCGCTCGTTGACCCTCGTCGGAGGCCTCCGGTAAGGTCGCCCCGACGTCGAGGGTGAACCTCGACCTGAGCCGGACGGTCGGGGTCGGGACCGGGGGTGCGCGATGGTCTCCTGCACGCGATGCGGTCACGGGAACGCCGACGACGACCGCTTCTGCGCTCGGTGCGGCACGGCCCTCCAAGACGACACCGCCCGCATCCCGGTCGTCGAGGTCGAGGACGGTCCGGACGGGTTCCCCTTCCCGGGCGAGCACCTCCGCGCCGGTCAGGCGCTGATCGCCGTTCGCAGCGGCGCCGATGCCGGGTCCACCTTCCTGCTCGATCGCGACCTGACGTCGGTCGGGCGGGATCCGGGGAGCGACGTGTTCCTGGACGACGTCACGGTCTCCCGCAAGCACGCCGAGATCCGCAGGCAGGCGGACGGGTTCTACGTCCACGATCTCGGGAGCCTGAACGGCACGTACGTGAACCGCGAACGCGTCGATCTCACCAAGCTCGCGAGCGGCGACGAGATCCACGTGGGCCGCTACCGCCTGGCGTTCTACGCCGCCGAGGCCTGATGCCGACCCGCACCTACCTCTCGATCGGCGAGGTCCTCATCCAGGTCAAGACGGAGTTCCCCGACATCACGATCTCCAAGATCCGCTTCCTCGAGGCCGAGGGTCTCATCGAACCGGAACGCACCCCGTCCGGCTACCGCAAGTTCTACGACGAGGACGTCCGGCGTCTGCGCTCGATCCTCCGGATGCAGCGCGACGAGTACCTGCCCCTCAAGGTGATCCGCGATCGCCTTCGCGAGGAGGAGGAACAGGCCGGCGGCGCCGTCGCGCCGCCCACGCCCCGCACCGCGTCGCCCTACGTCGCCGAGCTCCCCGCCGATCCGCCGCAGGGCCTCCAGATGACGCGCGACGAGCTGTCGTCGGCGACTGGCGTCGAGACGGACGCGATCGATGCCCTCGTCAAGGGACAGCTGATCTGCGAGCACGGACCCGAAGGAGCGCGGTACTTCGACGGCGACGACTTCCTCGTGCTGTCCGCGATCCGTCCGTTCCTGCAGCACGGCGTCGACCTCCGCGTCCTTCGCAAGCACCGGCTCTTCGCGGAGAACGTCGCGGTGGATCTCGAGAACATCGTGCGCTCCGCCGTCCCGCAACGGAACCCCGACGCGCAGCGTGCGGCGGGAACGTTCCTGCGCGAGTTCTCCGAGGCGACGGCGAAGCTCAACGCGGCGCTCCTGCGCCGCCTCCTGCGCCGTCTGACCGGCTGAGTCCGTCGTGACCGGTGCCGCCGCCGCGCCGACGATCCTCTTCGATGCGGACACCATCGCGCGTCGGGTCCGCGAACTCGGTGCGCAGATCGCGGATGACCACGCGGACGACGACCTCCTGCTCGTGTCGGTGCTCCGGGGCGGGTCGATGTTCCTGGCGGACCTGATCCGGGCGATCCCGCGCCCCCTCTCGATCGACTTCATGGCGATCTCGGCGTTCGGAACCGATGGCGACGCGCAGGGGCGCGTCCGCATCGTGAAGGATCTCGAGGAGCCGATCGGCGGTCGCAGCGTCCTGATCGTCGAGGACATCGTCGACACGGGCCTCACCCTCGCGTACCTGCGCTCCGTGCTGCTCGCGCGGGAGCCCGCCCGACTCGAGGTGTGCACCCTGCTCGACCGGGCCGTGCGTCGCATCGCGCCGGTCGAGATCCGCTACGCCGGATTCGACTGCCCCGACGTCTTCGTCGTCGGCTACGGTCTCGACCTCGACCAGCGGTACCGCAACATCCCGCACGTCGTCGCGGTCGAGGACCTGCCGGCCGTCCAGGCGGAGCCCACGGTCCTGGACGCCTTCCTCCCGGGCGCCGCCGCCGACGAGGTTGCCGGACATGGTGGCCAGACCTAGCATCGGAGGCGAGCCATGCTCGTGGAGATGAACCTCGCCGGGGTACGCATCGAGCTCCCCTCGAACCAACCCATCGTGCTCCTGCGCGAGTCGGCGGGCAGCCGGTTCCTCCCGATCTGGATCGGACCGCCGGAGGCGGCCTCGATCGCCAACGCGTTGCAGGGGAGCGCGCCGCCGCGTCCGAACACCCACGACCTGATGTGCGATCTGCTGCGCGAAGTCGGTGTCACGGTCGTGCGCGTGGCCATCACGGAACTGCGCGACGGCACCTTCTACGCGGTGATCGCGATGCGGCGGAACGGTTCCGAGTACGAGGTGTCCGCGCGGCCGAGCGACGCGATCGCCGTCGCGGTGCGCCTGGGCTGCAAGATCCTCGCCTCCTCCGAGGTGCTCGACGAGGCCTCGATCACCCTCGACGGGGAGGGGGACCGGGAGGGCGGAGCGGACCCCGAGGCGGAGGTCGAGCGGTTCCGTGCCTTCCTCGAGGGGGTCACCCCGGAGGACTTCGGCCCGACCGGTTGACATGCCCCGGGCCCGCGCCTAGCCTTCCCGGGCGCGTAATTACGGAGGTGTCATCGTGACCGAGCAGGGCTACCGCGTCCCCGAGGTGACCCGGATCGTCGGGATCACCTACCGCCAGCTCGACTACTGGGCCCGCACCGAACTCGTGACGCCGTCGATCCGCGACGCCGAGGGCTCCGGCTCGCAGCGCCTCTACTCCTTCCAGGATCTCGCCACGCTCCGCGTCATCAAGAAGCTCCTGGACACGGGCGTGAGCCTCCAGCAGGTCCGCAAGTCGATCGCGACGCTCCAGCGCATGAAGTCGCCCGCCCACGGCACGACCCTCGTGTCCGACGGTTCCCGGATCTACGCGGTCGACTCGCCCGATGCGGTGATCGACCTGCTCGCGAAGGGACAGGGTGTCTTCGCGATCGCCCTTGACCGCGTCTGGGAGGACCTCGAGGGCACCCTCGCCACCGCGAAGCGTCCTCGACGGGACGGCGCCACCCGCGCCGCTGCCAGGGGCGCGTGACCGACCCGGTCGCGGCCCGCTCCCCGGACCTCCCCAGCGACCGCGTCCCTTTCGCCCACGAGAGCGAGCGCGAGTTCGCGCGCCTCCTCGACTTCTACGGCATCGAGTGGGCCTACGAGCCGCGCGCGTTCGATCTCGAGTGGGACGCGGACGGGCACGTCATCCAGCGCTTCACGCCGGACTTCTACCTCCCGGCCTACGACCTCTACATCGAGATCACGACGTTGAGTCAGAAGCTCGTGACGAAGAAGAACCGCACGGTGCGCCGCCTCCGGGAGCGCTACCCCGGGGTCCACGTCAAGATCTTCTACCAGCGCGACTACCGCTCCCTCGCGGCCAAGTACGGACTCGCCGCCCTCGCGGAACCGGGGGTCGGCGGAGCGGCGTAGACTCCCCTTCGGCATGGACTTCGCACCCCACACGGCCGCCGAGGTCGACGAGATGCTCCGCACGATCGGGGTCGCCTCGGTCGACGACCTCTTCGCCTCGATCCCGCGAGCGGTCCGACTCGAGCGCCCGCTCGACATCCCCGCGGGTGTCTCCGAGATGGAGATCCTGGGCGACCTCGCGGGGCTCGCGTCCCGCAACCGCTCCGCCGACGACCTCGTGTGCTTCGCCGGGGGAGGGGCCTACGACCACTACGTACCGAGCGTCGTCTGGGCCCTCGCCGGTCGGTCGGAGTTCTACACGTCCTACACCCCGTACCAGCCGGAACTCTCCCAGGGGGTGCTGCGCGCCCTCTTCGAGTATCAGTCGATGGTCTGCGAACTGACCGGCCTCGCGGTCTCCAACGCCTCGCTCTACGACGGGCCCACGGCGCTGGCCGAGGCCGTGAACCTCGTGCGCCACCGCGAGGGTCGGGACCGGGTCCTCGTCTCCTCGGCCGTGGACCGCCGCTACGTCGAGGCGCTCCGCACTTACGGCCACGGCGCCGGCTACACCGTCGAGATCTTCGACGCCGTCGATGGCCGGGGCGGCACCCCGCCCGCCGGCGACGACGTCGCGGCGGTGGTGTTCCAGCACCCGAACGTCTTCGGCATCCTCGAGCCCGTACGCGATCTCGCCGATGCCGCGCACGCGATGGACGCCAAGGCGATCCAGGTCTTCGACCCGCTCTCCCTCGGGGTGCTCGCTCCGCCCGGGGACCTCGGCGTCGACGTCGCGGTGGGGGAGGGTCAGGGTCTCGGGAACCACCTCAACTTCGGCGGTCCGTACCTCGGGCTCCTCGCCGCGCGGGAGGAGTTCCTACGGCGACTGCCGGGGCGCATCGTCGGAGAGACGCTCGATCTCGAGGGCCGCACCGGCTACGTCCTGACGCTCCAGGCTCGCGAACAGCACATCCGCCGCGACAAGGCGACGTCCAACATCTGCACGAACCAGACGCTCATGGCGGTCGCCGCAGCGATCCACCTCGCCTGGCTCGGGCCCGCCGGCCTGCACGACGTCGGACGGCTCTGCGCGTCGAAGACCTCGTACGCGGCCAAGCGGCTCACGGCGATCGACGGTGTCGATCTGCTGCATCGCGGGGCACCGTTCTTCAAGGAGTTCGCGATCCGGCTCCCGCGTTCGGCCGCGGCCGTCCGCGACGACCTTCTCGCGCGCGGGTTCCTAGCCGGCGTGCCGCTCCCGGATGCGGACGGCCGCGGCCTGCTCGTCGCGGTCACCGAGCGTCGCACCCGGGAGCAGATCGACGCGTTCGCCGCCGCGATGGGGGAGGTCCTGGCGTGACCGACGTCGGCGCGCCCGTCCGCACGCGGGGGCCCGCAGGGGTCGGCTCGATCCGCGACCGAGGCCGCGCGGGACGACGCGCCTCGTCGTTCCCGGCCCTCGACGTCCCGGAGGCCGTCCTCCCGGCCGAGCAACTGCGGACGAGCGCCCCCGCGCTGCCGGAGGTCTCGGAGCGCGATCTCGTGTCGCACTACGTCGGCCTCTCGCAGCTGAACTACTCGGTCGACACCGGCTTCTACCCGTTGGGTTCCTGTTCGATGAAGTACAACCCGAAGGTGGCCGCGACCGCGGCGTCGCTCCCGGGATTCGCGCGCCTGCATCCGCACCAGCCCGATGCGACCACGCAGGGGACGCTCGAGCTCCTCTGGCGCTTCGAACGGGCGCTCTGCGAGATCACGGGCATGGCCCGCGCGACGCTGCAACCGCCCGCCGGCGCGTGCGGCGAACTGACCGGGCTCCTCGTCATGCGCGCGTACCACGAGGCGAACGGCGACCGACGCCAGCGCGTGATCATCCCGGACGCCGCGCACGGGACGAATCCGGCGAGCGCCCGGCTGGCGGGCTACGAGGCGACGCCGGTTCCGGCCGACGCCCGCGGCCTCGTGGACGTGGGCGCGCTCGCGAAGATGGTCGACGGGTCGGTGGCCGGCCTGATGCTGACGAACCCCAACACCCTCGGTCTGTTCGAGGAGGAGATCGAGGAGATCACGCGCATCGTCCACGAGGCGGGCGGCCTCGTCTACTACGACGGCGCGAACCTGAACGCGATCCTCGGACGCACCCGCCCCGGCGACATGGGCTTCGACGTCGTGCACGTCAACACCCACAAGACCTTCGCGACGCCCCACGGCGGCGGGGGACCGGGTTCCGGGCCCGTGGGGGTCGTGGAGCGCCTCGTCCCGTTCCTCCCGACTCCGACCGTGGAACGGAGCGACGACGGCTCCTTCCGTTTCGAGCACGACCATCCGCTCTCGATCGGGCGCGTGCACGGGTTCCACGGGAACGTCGGCATCCTCGTCCGCGCCTACGCCTACGTGTTCGGCCACGGCCGAGACGGCCTGCGCGCGGTGAGCGAGCGGGCCGTCCTCAACGCCAACTACCTGGCCGCGCTCGTGAAGGCGACCTACCCACTGGCGTTCCCCGAGGGCAAGCCCCTCCACGAGTTCGTCTCGACGGCCAAGGGGCTCAAGGACCGGACGGGGATCCGGGCGATGGACATCGCGAAGCGGGTGATCGACCTCGGGTACCACCCGTCGACGGTCTACTTCCCGCTGGTGGTCGAGGAGGCCATGATGGTCGAACCGACCGAGACGGAGTCCAAGGAGGCCCTGGAGGCCTTCGCGGCGGTCCTGCTGCAGGCGGCCCGGGAGGCCGAGACGGATCCGCAGGTGCTCCACGACGCGCCCGTGACCACGCCGGTGCGCCGACTCGACGAGGCCCGCGCCGCGCGCCAGCTCCGCCTGCGCTGGTAGGGGCGGGGACACCGAGCGAACCGAGGGACCGTCCGAGACCCCGTTCCGAGACTACTTGTCATAACATCCGTTATGGGCGTTCCGTGCCCGCGGGAACGTGCCTGCGGAGTCGCCGCGCGACGCCCCATCGGGTGATGTTCCAGAGCGCCTCGGCGACGATCCTGCGCGACATCTTGGATGCGCCCGCGGCCCGTTCCGCGAAGGTGATGGGGACCTCGCCGATCGTCGCGCCGAGGTCGACCGACCGGTCGACGAGCTCGATCTGGAACCCGTATCCATCGGTGCGCAAGGGCGTCGCGACGAGCTCCGCGAGGAGGTCGCTCCGGTAGGCCCGGAACCCGCTGGTGGCGTCCTGGACCGGCACCCCCAGCGACCACCGGGCATAGAGGTTCCCGGTCCGCGACAGGGCCAGACGGGCGCGGCTCCAGTTCGAGACCCCTCCGCCGGGGACGTACCGGCTCCCGATCGCGAGGTCCTGGCCGGCACGGGCCGCGGCGAGGATCCGCGGGAGATCCTCGGGTCGGTGCGAGAGGTCGGAATCCATCTCCACGACGAGGTCGTAGCCCTCCTCGAGGCCGACCCGGAAGCCCAGCAGGTAAGCGCTCGCGAGGCCGGCCTTGCCGGGGCGTTCCCGGAGGCGCACGCGCGGCTCCCCCGCCATGCGACGGCGCACGACGTCGGCCGTGCCATCCGGCGACCCGTCGTCCACGACGAGGATGTCGACCTCGTCAGGGAGGGCGAGGAGACGCGCGAGCACCTCGTCGATCGAGAGGGCCTCCTGGTACGTCGGGAGGACGACGAGGGTCCGTGCGGATTCAAGCGGCCGCGGCACGGCCCCCGCGCGTCGGCGCGCCGGCGTACGGAGCGCCGCTGACAGGACGAATGCCGCCGCGAGGAGTGCCGCCCCGTCGCCGAGGCGAACGGCAGGGGTCACCCTCGCGGACGCCGCGATCGTCGCCCGGGTGATGCCCGGATCGAAGAGGCCGCGGGTCGCGACGACCGACCCTCGCGGATCGATGACGGCCGTGATGCCGGAGATCGCCGCGTGCACCACCCAGCGACCCGTCTCCATCGCGAGCACCCGGCTCATGACGAGGTGCTCGGACGAGGCAGCGCTCATGCCGTAGGACGCGTTGTTGATCGTGAGGACGAGGAACCGCGCTCCGTCGCGCACCATCTCCCGACCGATCTCCGGGAAGGAGTTCTCGAAGCAGATCGGCGCACCGAACGCCGGCAGGCCGTCGACGCGCAGGACGCGTGGGCGCTCGCCCGGCACCCGATCGACGGGGATGAGCGCGATCTCCTCGACCCAGCCGAGCCGTTCACGCCAGGGCACGTACTCCCCGAACGGAACGAGGTGCACTTTCTCGTAGCGATCGACGAGGCCGCCCGTCCCGTCGAGCGCGAGGACGGCCGTGTGTTCGCTGCCGGCGGCGTCCCGCGTCACCGCTCCGAAGATCGGCGGGGCGCCGACGGCAGCGACC
>JBJTHT010000094.1:0-8057 GCA_046094605.1 Actinomycetota bacterium
CTCGTGGGCGAGAAGGTCGCGATCGTCTCCGACAAGCCGCAGACCACCCGTCGCGGCATCCGCGGGATCCGCACCGAACCGGCGTTCCAGATCGTGTTCGTCGACACGCCCGGATTCCACAAGCCGCGCACGCTCCTGGGCCGGCGGCTGAACGACGCCGTGCGGGATGCGACCGCCGGCGTGGACGCGATCGTGCTCGTCGTGGACGCGGCGTCGGGCGTCGGGCGCGGCGACGCCTACGTCTACGCGCACGAGGTCGCGGTGGTGGACGCGCCGCGGTTCTGCGTCGTGAACAAGATCGACCGGCTGGGCCGCGGCCGCGACCTGCCCCAGCTCGCGGCCGCGGCCCCGCTCGGCACGTTCGACGAGATCGTCCCGCTGTCCGCCTCGACGGGCGACGGCCTCGACGTGCTCCTGCGCCTGCTCGTCGAGCGGATGCCCGAGGGCCCGGCGCTCTATCCGGGCGGCGAGGCGACCGATCAGCCGCTCGAGGAGCGCATCGCGGAGATCGTGCGGGAGCAGGCGCTCGCGCGCACGCGCGAGGAGGTTCCCCACTCGGTCGCCGTCGTCGTGGACGAGGTGCAGGTCGAAGGCGACCTGACGCGCGTGATCGCCCGGATCGTCGTCGAGCGTGACTCCCAGAAGGGCATCCTGATCGGCGCGAAGGCCGCGAACCTCAAGGCGATCGGCACGGCGGCCCGCCTCGGTCTCGAGGCGCTGCTCGGGACGCGCGTGTTCCTCGACCTGCAGGTCACGGTGTTCCCGGGGTGGCAGCGCGACCCGAAGGGCCTGCAGCGCCTGGGCTACTAGCGGCTACCATGACGATCCGCTGCGCCGGAGGTTCCCCGTGTCCCGCGCCACCGACATCGACCCGCTGAAGGGCCTCCTGGTTGAGCCCGGCGAGGCCCGTCGGCTCGTGCTGCGCGCCACCCCGGTGGACGCCGTCGGCCTGCAGGAGCGCGCGGCCTCGCTCGCGAAGCGCTCCATCAAGAAGGAGACGAAGCTCCGCGCGCTCGACCTCCTCATCCGCTGCATCGACCTCACGACGCTCGAGGGGACCGACACCGCGGGGAAGGTCGTGGCGCTCTGCGCGAAGGCGGTGCGTCCCGACCCGACCGACGCGGACGTGCCGGCGGTGGCCGCCGTGTGTCTGTATCCGACCCTCGTCCCGGTCGCCGTGGAACGCCTCCGCGGAACCGGGGTCGCGGTCGCGAGCGTCGCCGGAGGGTTCCCCGCCGGACTCACGCCGCTCGCCGCGCGCCTGGCCGAGATCCGCGAGGTCGTCGCGATGGGCGCCGACGAGGTCGACATCGTCCTGAACCGGTCGCTCTTCCTCGGGGGCCGCTACGAACAGGCCTTCGAGGAACTGCTCGCCGCGCGTGAGGCGGCGGGCACCACGCACCTCAAGGTGATCCTCGAGGTGGGGGAGCTCGGTTCCTACGACCGCATCCGTCAGGCCTCGATGCTCGCGATGGCGGCGGGCGCGGACTTCATCAAGACCTCGACGGGCAAGATCGGCGCGGGGGCGAGCCTGCCCGCCGCCCTCTGCATGATGGAGGCCGCACGCGAGTTCCACCGCGCGACCGGTCGGCGCATCGGCATCAAGATCGCCGGCGGCGTGCGCGCGTCGAAGACCGCGATCGCCTACCTCGTGCTCCTGCGCGAGACGCTCGGCGAGGCGTGGATGCATCCCGACCGGTTCCGCATCGGCGCCTCGACGCTGCTGAACGACGTGCTGCAGCAGCGCGCCAAGGAGCGCAGCGGGCGCTACCAGGGCCCCGACTACTTCACGATCGACTGATGGCGACGATCGACCGTCCGTCCGACGCGCCCTGGGAGTACGCGCCCGCGCCGGAGTCCACGTCGATCGTGCGCATCAAGGACCGGCAGGGCCTGTTCATCGGCGGGACCTTCGTGGCGCCCAGGAGCGGTCGCTGGTTCGCGACCGTGAACCCCGCGACCGAGGAACCCCTCGCCGAGGTCGCCGAGGCCGGTCCTGAGGACGTCGACCTCGCGGTCGGCGCGGCGCGACGCGCGGCCACGGGGTGGGCCGGGCTCCCCGGCTCGGAGCGCGCCAAGTACCTGTTCCGCATCGCGCGGCTGCTCCAGGAACGCGCGCGCGAGTTCGCCGTGCTCGAGACGATGGACGGGGGCAAGCCGATCAAGGAATCGCGCGACGTGGACCTGCCGCTCGCGGCCGCGCACTTCTTCTACCACGCGGGCTGGGCCGACAAGCTCGCGTACGCGTTCCCCAACCGCACCGCGCGCCCGCTCGGCGTCGCCGCGCAGATCATCCCGTGGAACTTCCCGATGCTCATGGCCGCGTGGAAACTCGCGCCCGCGCTCGCGACCGGCAACACGGTGGTGCTCAAGCCCGCGGAGACGACGCCGCTCACGGCGCTCCTGCTCGCCGAGGTCGTCGCGGAGGCGGGGCTCCCCGAGGGCGTCGTGAACGTCGTGACCGGCGCCGGCGCGACCGGCGCGTCGCTCGTCGTGCATCCCGACGTCGACAAGGTGGCGTTCACCGGATCGACCGAGGTGGGCAAGTCGATCCGTCGCGCGACCGCGGGGACGGGTACGCGCCTCACCCTCGAGCTCGGCGGCAAGGCCGCCAACATCGTGTTCGAGGACGCGCCGCTCGACCAGGCGGTCGAGGGCGTCGTGAACGGCATCTTCTTCAACCAGGGGCACGTGTGCTGCGCGGGCTCGCGCCTGCTCGTGCACGAGCCCGTGTTCGAGGACCTCGTGGGCCGGCTCCGCGACCGCCTCGCCACGCTGCGCGTCGGGGACCCGCTCGACAAGAACACCGACGTCGGCGCGATCAACTCGCGCGTGCAGCTCACGAAGATCGAGGAACTGGTCGCCTCCGGCGTCGCGGAGGGCGCGGAGCTCTACCAGGCGCCGTGCGCGCTCCCCGAGCGCGGATTCTGGTTCCGCCCGACGCTCTTCACCGGCGTCTCGCAGTCGCACCGCATCGCGCGCGAGGAGATCTTCGGTCCCGTGCTCTCGATCCTCACGTTCCGCACGCCCGAGGAGGCCGTCGAGAAGGCGAACAACACGCCCTACGGTCTCTCGGCCGGCATCTGGACCGAGAAGGGCTCGCGCATCCTCTGGATGGCGGAGCGGATGCGCGCCGGCGTGGTGTGGGCGAACACCTTCAACCGCTTCGACCCGACCGCGCCGTTCGGCGGCTACAAGGAGAGCGGGTTCGGTCGCGAAGGGGGCCTGCACGGCCTCGAGGCCTACGTGGACCTGGAGGCCCGATGAGCCGGATCGAGGTCCGCCGCACCGCGAAGCTCTTCATCGACGGGGCGTTCCCGCGCAGCGAGTCGGGTCGCACCTACGAGGTCGTCTCCCACGACGGGCGCGCGCTGGGGAACGCGGCCAGATCCTCTACCGCGTCGCGGAACTGATGGAGGGCCGACGCGCACAGTTCGAGGCCGAGCTCGCCGACGCCGGCGCGTCGGATCCGCGCCGCGGCGTGGACGCGAGCATCGATCGCTGGGTCTGGTACGCCGGTTGGGCCGACAAGCTCGCGCAGGTGCTCGGTTCCACGAACCCGATCGCCGGGCCGTACTTCTCGTTCACGATCCCCGAGCCGACCGGCGTCGTCGGGGTCGTGGCGCCGCCCGACCAGCCGCTCCTCGGCCTCGTCTCGCGGCTCGCGCCCGCGATCGTCGGCGGCAACGTCGCCGTCGTCGTCGCGAGCGGCCCCGCGCCGCTGCCGGCGGTCTCGCTCGCCGAGGTGCTCGCGACCTCCGACGTGCCGAAGGGCGTCGTGAACCTGCTCACCGGCGACGCGGCGGAACTCGCGCCCTGGCTCGCGGGGCACCTCGACGTGAACGCGATCGACGTGACGGGCGTCCCGGACGACCTTCGCGCCGAGGTCGAGGTCGCCGCCGCCGAGAACGTGAAGCGGGTCGTCCGGGCGCCGCGGGTGGACCCGTTCGAGGACGCCGCCGCGAGCCCCTACGAGGCCGCGGCCTTCCTCGAGATGAAGACCGTGTGGCACCCCATCGGGTCCTGACGGGCCTCCACGGAAACACCACCCCCCGTGGTCCCGGCGGCGCAGGGCCCGGGGGTACCATCCCGCCCATGCCGCTCTACAAGGAGCAGGGGATCGTCCTGCGGGCCACGAAGCTCGGCGAGGCCGACAAGATCGTGACCGTGATGACCCAGGGCGCCGGCAAGGTCCGGATCGTCGCCAAGGGCGTGCGCAAGACGACCTCCCGGTTCGGCGCCCGCGTGGAGCCCCTCACGCACGTCTCGCTGATGGTCCACCGCGGCCGCGGCGCGCTCGACACGCTCTCGCAGGCCGAGATCGTCTCGTCGTTCCGGCCGATCCGCGAGGACCTCGGCCTGTTCGCGGCGGGGGAGGCCATGGCCGAGACCGTCGACCGGGTCTCGGAGGATCACGAGCGCAACGTCCGGCTGTTCCTCCTGCTCCTCGCGGGGCTGCGCACGCTCGAGCAGCGCCCCGCCGATCCGGAACTGCTCGCGCAGTCGTTCCTGCTCAAGGCACTCTCGCTCGCGGGATTCCACCCGAGCCTCGGGGCCTGCGCGGTGTGCGGCGGGCCGTCGCCGGTCGCGTTCTCGACGCCGCACGGCGGCGCGGTGTGCGGCACGTGCGCCGACGCCGACGCGGAACCGGTGCACGTCGAGGTGCTGCGGTTCCTCGACGCGCTCGGTGCGGCCGATCTCGAGGATGCAGGTCGGTTCACCGTGGATCCGGGGCTCCTGCGCACCGCACGCGCGCTCCTCTACGCGTTCGCGGAGTACCACCTCGAGCGGCGCATGAAGAGCCTGCCGCTCCTCTCGCGGAGCGTCGCCCGATGACGTACCTGCACGACATCGACCGCGCGCGCGTCCCGCAGCATGTGGGGGTCGTGATGGACGGCAATGGCCGCTGGGCGACACGACGAGGGCTGGCGCGCACCGACGGGCACGCGGCCGGTGAGGCCGCGATGTTCGACACGGTCCTCGGCGGCGTCGAGGTCGGCCTGCGCCACCTCACGATGTTCGCGTTCTCGACGGAGAACTGGAAGCGTCCACCGGCGGAGGTGGCCTACCTCATGGGGTTCAACCGTGGGCTGCTCCAGCGCCGCCGCGACGAGCTGCACGACCTCGACGTGCGCATCCGGTTCCTCGGCCGCCGCGACCGCCGCGTGCCGCGCTCGGTCCTGCGCGAGATGGAGGTCTCCGAGGAGCGCACGGCCGGCAACGGCGGGATGACGCTCACGATCGCGTTCAACTACGGCGGACGCGTCGAGATCGCCGACGCCGTGCAGCGTCTCGTCGAGGACCGCGAGGCCGGGCGACAGCGGGGGAGGATCACGCCGGAGGCGATCGCCGCGCGGCTCTACGAGCCCGACCTGCCGGACCCCGACCTCATCATCCGCACGAGCGGCGAGGAGCGCCTGTCGAACTTCCTGCTCTGGCGCGCGGCGTACTCGGAGCTCTACTTCTCGCCCGTGCTGTGGCCCGACTTCAACCGCGAGCACCTCTACGAGGCGATCCGCGACTTCCAGAAGCGTTCGCGCCGGTTCGGCTGCCTCCCGGACGAAGGATGCGACGACTGAAGTCGCGCCGCCGCTAGACTCTCGGCCACGCCAGCGGCCGCCTCCAGCGGCCGGGAAGGAGGACCCATGGCCGACCGTATGGAGGCCGTCACCGCCCTCGCCAAGCGCCGGGGCATCGCGTTCCAGTCGAGCGAGATCTACGGGGGTCTGCGCTCCTCGTGGGACTACGGTCCCCTCGGCGTCGAACTCCGCCGCAACATCCGCGCCGCCTGGTGGCGGGCGATGGTGCAGCTGCGTGACGACATCGTGGGCCTCGAGGCCGCGATCATCATGTCCCCGCGCGTCTGGAAGGCCTCCGGTCACGTCGACGGATTCTCCGACCCGCTCGTCGAGTGCCTCGGCTGCCATCGCCGCCACCGCGAGGACCACCTGGCGGAGCGGGTCTGCCCCGACTGCGGCGGGAAGGAGTTCGCCGAGTCCAAGCAGTTCAACCTCATGCTCCAGACGCATCTGGGCCCGGTTGCCGACGACGAGAACGTCGCGTACCTGCGTCCCGAGACGGCGCAGGGCATGTTCGTGGACTTCCGCACGATCCAGCAGGCGAGCCGACGCAAGATCCCCTTCGGTATCGCGCAGATCGGGAAGTCCTTCCGCAACGAGATCACGCCCGGGAACTTCATCTTCCGCACCCGGGAGTTCGAGCAGATGGAGATGGAGTTCTTCGTGAAGCCCGGGACCGACGACGAGTGGTTCCGCTACTGGGTCGAGCAGCGTTTCCGCTGGTACCTCGACCTCGGCATCAGCCCGGAGCGGCTCCGCACCCGGCCCCACGAGCCCGACGAGCTCGCCCACTACGCGAAGGCGGCCACGGACGTCGAGTACGAGTTCCCCTTCGGCTGGTCGGAACTCGAGGGCATCGCCAACCGGACCGACTTCGACCTGAAGGCCCACCAGGAGGCGAGCGGGGAGGACCTGCGCTACTTCGACCAGGAGGGGGAGGAGCACTACGTCCCCTTCGTCGTGGAACCGGCCGCCGGCGTGGACCGCACGCTGCTCGCGTTCCTCGTGGACGCCTACCGCGAGGAGGAGGTGGCGACGGCATCGGGGAAGACGGAGACGCGCACGCTCCTCGCGCTGCACCCGTCGCTCGCGCCGATCAAGGTGGCGGTCCTGCCGCTCTCCCGCAACGAGCAGCTCGCGCCGACGGCGCGGGAGGTCCTCGACCTCGTCAAGGCGCGGTTCATCGCCGACTTCGACGACGCGGGATCGATCGGACGACGGTACCGCCGCCAGGACGAGGTGGGGACGCCCTTCTGCGTGACGGTGGACTTCGAGACGCCGGAGGATCGCGCCGTGACGGTCCGTGATCGGGACTCGATGGCACAGGAACGGATCCCGATCGCGTCGCTCGTCGAGCACCTGCAGGCGCGGCTGTGACGATGCGGCTCTACGCCGCGGCCTTCGGCGCGCTCGTCCTCGCCGCCGCGGTCCTGCTCGCCGCGGGCCTCGATGCGCTTCGCTCGCTCGCGATGCTGCGCGCCTCCGCAGCGGCGTCGCTCCTCGCCGTGACCCTCGCGCTGCTCGCGCTGGCGGACGCGCGCCGAACGCCGTGAGGCGCGCGGCCGCGCTCGCCCTGGCGGCCCTCCTCGTCGCGGCCTGCGACCGGGCCCCCGCCCCCGCGGGGCCGTCGCCGGCCGCCTCGCCCGTCGTCGGCACGACGGCCGACGAGGCCGCGGCCCGGTTGTGCACCCGCGAGGATCCGATCCCCGGAGCCATGCCCGCCGAGGGGGCGCTGCCCACGGTCCTCGCCGATGCGATGGTGGGCGTGGAGCAGGTGCGGGGACTCTCGTTCCTCGAGCCCGTGCGGCCGGAGCCCGTGTCGGCCGAGGAGATCTCGCGCCGGATGAAGGTCGGGATCGCCTCGATGTACCCCGCCGAGATCTTCGCGCGCCGCAGCCTCGCGTGGTCTACGATCGGCGCCATCCCGCCGTCGGTGCGCATCGACCGGGCCGTCGCTCGGTTCGGTGCGAGCCGCGTCATCGGGTACTACGACACGGTGTCGAAGGAACTCGTCTTCATCGGGAGCGAGGAACCGACGCCGAGCGAGGAGGTCACCCTCGCCCACGAGCTCGTGCACGCGCTCGAGGACCAGCACTTCGACCTCACGCGGCTCGATCGCATGCTCGCCGACTGCGACGATGAGGCGTTCCAGGCCGCGCTCGCCGTCGTCGAGGGGAGCGCGATGTGGCACATGGACGCCTACGGCAACGAGATCCTGACGGCGGAGGAGCGGCGTCGGTGGCGTCGCGGCGATGGCGGGAGCGGGGGCGCCTGGGTCCCGATCGATCCGTTCGTCGTGCAGATGCTCCTCTGGCCGTACCAGGCCGGCTACGCGCTCGTCGAGGCGCTCGAGGAACAGTTCCGCGAGCCACGCCTCGCCGACCTCCTGGACGTCCAGATCGCGCCAATCGGCGCCGAGGGCCGGCCCGAGGTCGGGGACGTCGACGTCGATCGGAACGTCGTCGGGGTAGCGGTCGG
>JBJTHT010000095.1:0-2244 GCA_046094605.1 Actinomycetota bacterium
GCGATCGGGGGCCGGCGCGCGGTCGCCGCCCGCGCGCAGGCCCGCTGGCGCGACCGAGTCGATCGCGAGTGACGCACGATCGACGTCGACGGCGTCGAGGTCCGCGTCCTCGCCGACGACGCCGACCTGGACGAGATCTGCGACACGCTCATCGAGAACGCCCTACGACACGGCGCGGGCCCGATCCGTCTCATCGTCGACGTGGACCAGGGGACCGGACGGCTGCGCGTCACCGACCGCGGCTCCGGCATCGCCCCGGAGGACCGTGACCGCGTGACGGAACGCTTCGAGCGCGGTCGCGACGCGAGCGGCGAGGGCACGGGGCTGGGACTCGCCATCGCACGGGAGCTCGCGGAGCGGTGGGGCGGCGCCCGCGCCTTCGACGCAGCCGACGGCCTCGCGACGGCCGCGGTCCGGTTCCGCCTCGCCACGCGGGGGGCTCGATGAAGGCGGTCCGCGTCATCGCGCTGGGCCTCGTCGGACTGCTCGCGGCCGCCGCCATCGCGATGGGGACGCTGCGACTCGTTCGCGTGGATCTCGACGAACCGTCCGACGTGGATGCGTTCCCGGCCCTCGCGCCGGTCTCGCCGAGCACGTCGACCCCTGCGACACCGACGCCGACGGCCGTGACGCCCACGGAGGATGCGACCCCGGCGACGGCGACGCCCTCGCGGTCCCCCTCCCCGGACGCCTCGCCCTCAGCGCGCGCGTCGGGCGAGGACGATCATCACGAGGGCAGCGGCGACGACGACTGAGGTCGGCCCGCCGCGTGGCGTGCGCCGCGTGGCGGTCGGGGCGGGCGCGCGGTGAGGGCACGGAAGACGAGCAGGAACACGGCGGCCACGCCGCTCACGACGTAGGTGAGCCACATCCACGGCCGTTCCCCGTCGGTGCCAGCGAGGAACCCGTGCAGGAACGAGAGCGCGAACGCGGGCGTCGCGAGCAGGTGCAGCGCGCGCCACACGCCGGGACCGATCCCCTTCCGCAGCCACGACGACACCACGATGATCACGCTCAGGTACATCGAAATGATGCCGAGCGCCACGCCGAGCGGCTCGTACGTGCTCCGGCCCGGGATGAGGAGTTCCCCGAGATCGAAGGGCATCCACGGGTCGACGAACAGGAGCGCCATGTGCGCCGCGAGGAGGAGAAGTCCCGTGGTCGAGAAGAACTGGTGCATCAGCGTGATCGATGGCCGGGCGAGGCGCTTGCCGAAGAACGCCGTCGTCGACAGCAGCCCCCAGGCGAAGGAGAAGAAGAGCATCACGTAGGAACCGATGCCCGCGGCACGCAGGAGGTTCCAGGTGGTCACGCGGCCTCCGCGAGGTTGGTGACGGCCGGACCGTCCGCGCGGACGACCACGCCGGCGATGCGTCCGAGGGCGGGCTCGCCCTCGAGCAGCAGGACCTTCGCGGCGATCTCCGCCTCGGCGCACGTCGGCGCCCACGCGGTCGCCTGGACGACGTCCGTGATCGCCGGGTGCCCCGTCCGCGGATCGATGAGGTGGTGCAGGTCGACGCCCCATCGGCGACGCGTCACGCAGGAGGTCGCCAACGCACCGTCGTCGAGGCCGACCCGAAGGAATGTCCCGCGATCGGCATCATCCGGATCCTCGACCCCGACCGCGATGCGCGGCGCGTCACCCATGATCCGGATGTCTCCGCCCGCGTCGACGAGCACCCACGGCAGCCCGGCGTCGAGCGCGCGCTCGGCGGCGCGGTCGCACGTCCACCCCTTCACGATGCCGCCAAGGTCCAGGCCGACGCCCTCGGGCGCGCGGAGACGACCGTGCACGAGCGACACGTCGCGCCACCGAGCGGCGGGCAGCGTCGGATGCAGGACGTCACGCGCGCCGGCGAGCACCTCGTCGAAATCACGGTCGTACCCGGCCGCGACGAGCGCGCCGAGGACCGTCGGGTCGAACAGCCCACCGGTGTCGGCCGCGGCGCGGAGCGCGATGCCCATCACCGCGGCGAACGTCGGCGAGACGGCGATGGACGAACCGGCGCTGCGGTTCACGGCCGAGAGCTCGCTGTCGGCCCGGAAGCGCGAGAAGCGACGCTCCTGGTCGTCGAACTCGCAGCGGACCGCCTCCACAGCAAGGACGACCGCGCCATCGGGCGCGTCAGTCGGGACGAAGACGCGCACCCGGGTACCCATGGCGCGGAAGGCGACCGAGCGGTCGACCTCGGGCGGGACCACGTCCGGCGGTGGCGGGGCGACGACCGGCGGGTCCTGATGCTC
>JBJTHT010000096.1:0-5325 GCA_046094605.1 Actinomycetota bacterium
TGACGGTGGCCTTCGCCGCCTTCGAGGCGATCGCGGAACGCTTCCCACGGTGGCGCGGCGGGAGCGTGCGGGGCCACGCGGTGACGCGCACGCCGACGGGCGGCAGCGCCCCGGCGAGCACGACCGCCGACGCGTGGGGGAACACCTCGATCGCGTGGCCCCGCACGCTCCCGCCGCGCCACCGTGGGAAGCGTTCCGCGATCGCCTCGAAGGCGGCGAAGGCCACCGTCATCCACTCGTAGAAGGGATGTTCGGCCAGTCGCGGGTCGGACGGCGTGTTGAAGCACTGGATGCCGAACCAGCGCAGTTCCCGTTCCGTGAGCCGGGAGCGGCCCGACTCCGCCCAGCCCGGCGGTCCGTCGATCGCGACGCAGTCGGGTTCGAGGTCGGGGACGATCTTCCGCAGGTCGGCGACGGCGACGCGCCGCAGCATCTCGTGGACGTGACGGTCGCCGTCGACGAGGACGAGGTCGAGGCCCTTGCGGACCCCGACGTCGATGCCCAGCGCCCGCACGGTCAGGCGCGCTGCCGGTGCGCGAGGTACTCGAGGAGGTCGCTGCGCGTGAGGATGCCGAGCGCGCGGTCGCCCTTGGCGACGAGCACGGCCGGGACCCGCTGCAGTTCCTGGTAGGCGGCGTCCACCGGCGCGTCGTGGGCGACGAGCGGCATCGGCGGTCCCATCACCGCCGCGACGTCGGCCTGCAGCGCGTCGGGATCGCGGAAGATGCGGTCGAGGAGCGCGCGTTCTTGGATCGAGCCGACGAGGTCGGTCACCGCGGTGCCGTCGCCATGCGCGACGGGCGCCTGCGAGATCGAGTGGCGCTGCAGCGTGTCCACGGCCTGGCGCACCTTCCCGAGCGCGGGGATCGTGACGAGCGGCGGCACGTCGCCCTGCTTGGCGAGGAGGACCTCCTCGACCTTCGCCGAGGCGGGGCGGTCGAGCATCCCGTGCTGGAGCATCCATGTGTCGGAGTAGAGCTTCGAGAGGTAGTTCCGCCCGGTGTCGGGCAGCAGGACCACGATGGTCTTCGACGCGTCGAGTTCCCGCGCGATCGTGAGCGCGGCGACCATCGCCGTGCCGCACGACTCGCCGGCGAGGATGCCCTCGGTCTGCGTGAGCTGGCGAGCGGCGCGGAACGCGTCGCGGTCCGACACGCGCACCCAGCGGTCCACGACCGAGGGGTCGAACGTCTCGGGCCAGAAGTCCTCGCCGACGCCCTCGGTGAGGTACGGGTGCACCTCGCCGCCGGAGAGGAGCGACCCCTCGGGGTCGGCGCCGACGACGAGGAGGTCGGGCTTCTTCGACTTGAGGTAGCGACCGGTGCCGGTGATCGTGCCGCCCGTCCCCACGCCGGCGACGAACACGTCGATCGTGCCGTCGGTCTGTTCCCAGATCTCCGGGCCGGTCGAGGCGGTGTGCGCCTCGGGGTTGTGCTGGTTGAAGTACTGGTTCGGCTGCCACGCGCCGGGGATCTCCTCGGTGAGGCGATCGGCGACGCGGTAGTAGGACTCCGGGGATTCCGGCGGGACGGCGGTCGGTGTGACGACGACCTCCGCGCCGTAGGCGCGCAGGAGCGACACCTTCTCCTGGCTCTGCTTGTCGGGCATCACGAAGATGCAGCGGTAGCCGCGCAGCGCCGCTGCGATCGCGAGACCGTGACCGGTGTTGCCCGAGGTCGGTTCGACGATCGTGCCGCCGGGCCTGAGGAGTCCCTCGCGTTCCGCGGCTTCGATCATCGGGAGCGCGATGCGATCCTTCACGCTCCCGCCGGGGTTCAGCGCCTCGACCTTCGCGAGGATCGTCGGCGCGAGGCCGCGGCCGATGCGCGAGAGGCGCACGAGCGGGGTCCGACCGACGGCGCCGAGGATCGAATCGAGGACCTCCACCGGCGCATCATCCCATCCCCCGGGAACGGGCGGGGGCCTATCATCCGGCGGTCGGGAGGAGGCCGGTGACGCGCGAGGTCCGGGCGCCGCGGGGGAGGGCACGCTCCTGCAAGGGATGGCCGCAGGAGGCCGCCCTGCGCATGCTCATGAACAACCTCGACCCCGAGGTGGCCGAGCGCCCCGCCGACCTCGTCGTCTACGGGGGAACCGGCCGGGCCGCGCGCTCCTGGGAGGCCTTCGACGCGATCGTCGCCGCCCTGCGCGACCTCGAGGGCGACGAGACGCTCCTCGTGCAGTCGGGCAAGCCCGTCGCCGTGTTCCGCACCCACGAGCGCGCACCGCGGGTGCTCATCGCCAACTCCAACCTCGTGCCGTAGTGGGCCGACTGGGACACGTTCCGGGACCTGGAACACCTCGGACTCACGATGTACGGCCAGATGACCGCGGGCTCGTGGATCTACATCGGCACGCAGGGCATCCTCCAGGGCACCTACGAGACGCTCGGCGAGTGCGCCGCGCAGCACTTCGGCGGCACGCTCGCCGGCACCGTCACGCTCACCGCCGGCCTCGGCGGGATGGGCGGCGCGCAGCCGCTCGCGGTGACGATGAACGGCGGCGTCGCGCTCTGCGTCGAGATCGATCCCGACCGCGTCCGGCGCCGCCTCGAGACGCGCTACCTCGACCGCTCGACCGCTGACCTCGAAGAGGCGCTCGCGTGGGCCGACGAAGCGAAGACCGCGCGCCGCTCGGCATCGATCGGCGTGATCGGCAACGCGGCCGAGGTGTTCCCCGCGCTCCTCGCGCGTGGGTTCCGTCCCGAGATCGTCACCGACCAGACGAGCGCGCACGACCCGCTCGCCGGCTACGTGCCCGAGGGGCTCTCGCTCCCGGAGGCCGAGGCGCTGCGACGGGAACCCGACGCCTACGTCGCGCGCTCGCTCGCCTCGATGGCGCACCACGTCGAGGCGATGGTCGGGTTCCAGCGGCAGGGGTCGATCGTCTTCGACTACGGGACCAACCTGCGCGCCGGCGCCGAGCAGGGCGGCGTCGCGCACGACGTCGCCTTCTCCTACCCGGGGTTCGTCCCGGCGTTCGTGCGTCCGATGTTCTGCGAGGGCAAGGGGCCGTTCCGCTGGGCCGCGCTCTCGGGCGACCCCGAGGACATCGCGGTCACCGACCGCGCGGTGGCGGACCTGTTCCCCGAGAACGAACGGCTCGCGCGGTGGCTGCGCCTGGCGGGGGAGCGCGTCGCGTTCCAGGGGCTGCCCGCGCGCATCTGCTGGCTCGGCTACGGGGAACGCGCGAAGGCGGGGCTGCGGTTCAACGAGCTCGTCGCGTCCGGCGCGGTGAAGGCGCCGATCGTGATCGGCCGCGACCACCTGGACGCGGGGAGCGTCGCGAGCCCCTACCGCGAGACCGAGGCGATGCGCGACGGGTCGGACGCGATCGCCGACTGGCCGATCCTCAACGCGCTCGTGAACACCGCGGCGGGCGCGCACTGGGTGTCCGTGCATCACGGCGGTGGGGTCGGCATCGGCTACTCGATCCACGCGGGCATGGTCGTGGTGGCCGACGGCACGCCCGAGGCCGAGGAACGCCTGCGCGCGGTGCTCACCACCGACCCGGGGATGGGCGTCGTGCGCCACGCCGACGCGGGCTACGAGCGCGCGCTCGAGGTCGCGGCGGAGCGCGGCGTGCGGATCCCGATGGGGCCGGCGCGGTGAGGCTCGAGCCGCTCTACCGCCAGCGCTTCACCTACACCGACGAGTGGGGCGTCGACGTCACGGGCGAAGGCGGGACGCAGTCGCAGTTCCTGTTCCTCGCCGAGGGGAACGTCGAGGGTCGCATCACCGGGCGCTTCCGCGGCGCGAACCATCCGCAGCGGCGCACCGACGGCACGTTCGTCCCCGACTTCCAGGGCGTGATCGAGACGGGGGACGGCGCGACGATCTTCGTCGAGGCGCACGGCTACGGGCGCGCGTACCCCGTCGGCGCGCGGCAGGTCGTCGTCGCGATGACGCACCTCGCCGACGACGAGCGCTACCGGTGGCTGAACGACGTCGTGTGCGTCGGGGTCGGCGAGGTGCGCACGGGCGACGCGGGCATGGAGATCGTCGTCGAGGTCGCGGAACTGCTCTGGGAACCGATCGACTGACCTAGTGCGGGCCGCCGTTGCCGGACGCGCGGTCGGCGGCTTCCAGCGAGGCGTACGCCGGGTCGCTCCGGTAGACGAGGTAGTCCACCGCCGCCCAGATCGTCTTCGAGTGTCCCCAGCAGGCGAGCGGCGCGATGCCCATCAGCGCGAGCGAGCCGAGCGTGAAGGGCAACACCTGCAGGTCCGGCAGGTCCACGATGAGCCACGCCACGAGCGCGATCAGCCACATCGTCGTGACGATCGCGAAGTTCACCGTCATCGCGCCGAGGAACCCGCCCTCCTCGCGCTCGAGGCGGAACGCGCACCGCGGACACCGCGGCTTGATCCGCAGTAGCCCGTCGAAGAGGCCGCGCGCCCCGCAGCGGGGGCACCGCCGCCGCAGACCCCGCAGGAGCACGCGGAACCCGCCCGGCTGCGGGGCGCGCGGCGTCGGCGCGGGGAGCGGCGCGTCGTCGGGGTAGCGCACCGGCCCACTGTACGGGTCACCGGGGCCTCCGATAGCCTTCGCGCGTGATCCGCATCGGGGAACCGCTCGCGCTCGAGGACGTCGAGGCGGTCGCGCGCGGGGGGGGGGCCCCGCGGGCCCGGACGGCCGCGGCGCGGGTGGGCGCCGCGCGCGACCGCGTGGAGCGTGCCGTCGCGTCGGGCGAGACCGTCTACGGCGTCACGACCGGGTTCGGCAGCCTCGCCAGCGTCGCCGTCCCCGCCGCCGAGGCGACCGAGCTCCAGCACGCGATCGTCCGCTCGCACGCGACCGCCGTGGGGCCGTTGCTCTCCCGCGAGGAGGCGCGCGCGATGCTCCTGCTGCGCGCGCAAGTCCTCGCACGCGGCAACTCCGGGGTGCGCGTCGAGGTGATCGAGCGGATGCTCGCGTTCCTCGCGCGCGACCTCGTGCCGGCGGTCCCCGAGCAGGGATCGCTCGGCGCCTCGGGCGACCTCGCGCCGCTCGCCTGCCTCGCGCTCCCGCTGATCGGCGGCGGCTCGTTCCTCGGCGCCGACGGCGCCGCGATCCCCGCGGCCGAGGTGCTCGCCGCATCGGGGTTCCCGCCGCTCGCGCTGGGGGCCAAGGAAGGGCTCGCGCTCGTGAACGGCACGCAGGGCATGCTCGCGATCGGGACCCTCGCGCTGCTGCGGCTCGAACGGCTCGCGCGCACCGCCGACGTCGTGGCCGCGATGACGATCGAGGCGGCGCTCGGGTCGGACCGACCCTTCGACGCGCGGCTCCACGCGCTGCGACCCCATCCGGGGCAGGTCGCATCGGCGTCGAACCTGCGCCGACTGCT
>JBJTHT010000097.1:0-16784 GCA_046094605.1 Actinomycetota bacterium
GCGCAACTCGTATTGCACCGTGAAGACCGGGACGTGGGTCTCGTGGGTCGACGGTCGGACGTGGACCAGTGCGAGCGACCTCGAGATCGATCACCTCGTCGCGCTCTCGGAGGCGTGGGGGTCCGGGGCGCGGTCGTGGTCGCCGTTGCAGCGCCGCCGTTTCGCGAACGACCTCGCCTACGCGTGGTCGCTGAACGCGGTCACGTCGTCGGAGAACGCGAGGAAGAGCGACCTGGATCCTGCGGGGTGGCTCCCGCCGAAGGCGGGCGTTCGGTGCGCGTACGCGATCCGCTGGATGGCGGTGAAGTACCGGTGGCGCCTCGCGATCGACACCACCGAGAAGGCGGCGCTGAAGGGCCTGCTCGCGGGGACGTGCGGCCAGAGGATCGTCACGCTCCCGCCGCTCGCGCCGAAGGACACCGGTTCCACCACGACGTCGACGTCCTCGGGCGGCTGCGACCCCGCCTACCCGACCGTGTGCATCCCGCCCCCACCACCGGACCTCGACTGTGGGGACGTCCCCTACCGGAACTTCACGGTGCTCCCGCCCGACCCGCACCACTTCGACGGGAACGGGGACGGGATCGGCTGCTCGGGGTAGGCACGGCCCACGCACGGAAGGTTGCCCGGGCCCCTGTCGGGGCGTAGGGTCGCGCGCATGTCATCCACGGCGAAGCGTTGGTTCGGCATCACGGCGGGGATCCTGTGGGCGGGGCTCGCCCTGAACCTCACCCTCGACATCTTCCACGTCTACCCGCGGGATCCCTCGATCCCGATGGACTCGACCCTGCTGGCCTACACCGATGCCTCGGCGCTGGACCGCGTGATCGACTTCTTCTCCTACTTCACGATCTGGAGCAACATCCTCGCGGCCTACGTCTGCACGCGGCTCGCGCGCGGGACCTTCGACGACACGCCGCGGAACCGCATCCTGCGCGCCGACTCACTCCTCATGATGTCGGTGACCGGCATCGTGTACCAGCTGCTGCTCGCGGCCGACGCGAACCTGCAGGGCCTGCAGTACGTGACGAACTTCACGGAACACCAGGCCGGACCGATCCTCGTCGTCGGGACGTTCCTCGCGTTCGGTCCGCGCGGCTGGTTGCGGTTCTCGACGGTGGTGGCGGCGCTCGCGATCCCGATCGCGTGGCTCCTCTACTCGCTCGCGCGCGGCGGCTACATGGGCGCGTACCCCTACGACTTCCTGAACGTCGTGAAGTACGGCATCGGCCCGGTGCTGATGACGGTGGTGCAGATCATCGCGTTCGCGCTCGTGCTGGGGCTGATCTTCCTCGGCCTCGACCGCGTCCGCGGGCGTGTGCCGGCGGCCGTCCCCGACGAGGGATAGGCGCGAGCGTCGGGGAGCCCGGGCGGGGCGCCCCGGTGAGCGGGGGCCCCCCGCCGGTACCTACTTCAGCTGGGCCGACGAGATGACGATCTGGCCCGACGTGAACCAGGCCGTCGTGTAGGTCCCGCTCACCGCGCGCACCGAGTAGCGGTACGTGCCGGCCTTCGTGACCTTGTTGGTGTAGGTGAGGCCCGTGATGCCCGTGGCCACCGTCACGGCGCTCCCCCAGACCTTCCTGCGCGCGTCGTAGGTCTCGCGGCGCACCTCGTAGGTGACGACGTTGGCCCCGGCCGTCCAGTCCACCCGGATCTGGCCCACGCCGATGAAGGTGACCGATGTCGATCCGGGTGCCGTCGGCGCCGCGAGCGTCGTCCCGTCCACGGACCCGGAGACGGTTCCGTAGTTGGACGAGGAGTCGTAGGCGCGCACGGTGTACGCGTAGGTCGTCGCGGCCGTGAGGCCCGCGTCGGTGTAGGTCGTCCCGGTCGTCGTCCCGACGAGCGACCCGCCGCGGAACACCTGGTAGCCACCCATCGCGGTCTCGTCGGTCGCCGCGCTCCACGAGAGCGACACCGAGGAGGCCGTCGTGCCCGTGATGCTCGGCGTGCCGGGCGTGGACGGCGGGGTGACGTCGCTGCTCGCGACCGTCACGGCGATCGTCGACGTGGTGCCCACGTTGCCCGACGCGTCGTAGGGGATGACGGCGTAGGTGTAGCTGCCGCCGGGCGTGAGGCCGGTGCATCCGGTCGTCGTCCACGCGCCCGTGTCGGTGACGGTGAGCGCCTTGACCACGGCGCACTTCACACCGCCGCGGCGGATCTCATAGCCGGCGAGGGCACGGTTGTCCGTCGCCGCGTCCCAGGTCAGCACGACCTTCGGCGTGGCATCGGTGGACTTCTGGAGGTTCCCGACGGCGCTGGGTGCGGTCGTGTCGGTCCCGATGGACTGCACGCGTACGCTCGCGATGCCGCTCGTGACCGAGGTCAGCGTGACCGTCACGCCGCTCACGGGGTCGAAGATGCTCTGGCCCGGCTGCACCTGCGCGTCGGAGATGCCGTTCGTGCCGAACGTCGCGTCGAGGAGACGCGACTGGCTGCGGTTGGTGTTCGCGTAGCCGACGCGCACCGTGATGCCCGTGACGGCGGTGCTCGAGACCGAGAAGTTCTCGAACGGCGACTTCGGGGCACGCAGTTCCACGTCGAGGTACGAGGAACCCGGGCGCACGATGCGCAGCAGGCGCACGGCGGTCGTGTCCGCGGCGGGTTCGAGCGCGGTCAGCGCGTAGGTCTGGTCGAACCCGGCGGTCGGCGTGACCGTCGTCGAGACGACGGGGTAGCCGAGCTGCTGCCGCTGCCAGGCGTGGTGCGTGAGGATCGAGGAGGAACCCATGATCGAGAACGGGTCGCCGTACTCGGAGTACGAGCAGTCGTCGGCCTCGCGCGCCGTGTAGGCGATGCGCGCACCCGTCGCGTCGCGGCAGACGACCGACGCCGCGTGGTGGACGCCGAAGTTGTGACCGAGCTCGTGGCCGATGACGCGCAGGTCCACGTAGCCGTTGATCCACGACGTGGTGCCGGGGAGCTGACCGAGGCCCGCCCAACCGCACGAGCCGACCGTCGGGAACACGTAGACGATCGTCGCCGTGTTCAGGTCGTAGCCCGCGGCGGTCGCGTCGGAAGCGGCGAGCGTGCGCGCCTGGCTCGACCACGTGGAGTACGCGCATCCGGCCGAGGCGTTCGCCGAGATCTGGTAGTACCCGAGCACGCCGCCGTCGATGGTGAACGCACCATCGGAGGATTCCTCGTAGTACGCGCGGATCGAGTTGGGGTTCGAACCGTCCGCGTCCCAGACGAGGTCTTCGATCTGCGTCGTCGTCTTGGGCGGGGTCGTGAGGTCCGGGAACGTGAACGCGATCACGACCACGCGGCGCGTCGTCGCGGCCGCGGTGACGGTTCCGCTCGCGGACGGCGCGGTCCCCGCGAGCTGCGGGTCGAGCGCGACGACGTCGACCGGCGAGGTGGGGACGAGCGTGCCCGCGCGCTGGAGCGCGTTCAGGCGCACCGTCGCGCCGGCGTAGCCCGCGGCCTGCGAGAGCGGGAGGTCGAGCGCGTACTGGACGCCGTTCCCGACGTCGAGGACGGCACCCTGCTGGGTCGGCGCGGCGCCGAAGGTGTCGCCGTGCCAGATGCGCACGACGCCCTGGTACGACTGCCCGCCGCCGGCTACGGCCGGGGCGAGCGGGGTGAGCGCGAGGAGCGCAACGGCTGCGAGGAACGCCTTGAACCGAGGTGCCACGGGGATCCCGTCCTTTCGAGAGTGCCGGTCGAGTGTGCGGAACGTACGCGGGAGAGGGTCGGAACCCTCTTACCGGATTCTAACACAGCTCCGGCGGGGCTAGGCGGTAGGCCCCTCCGCGACGGTCGGTTCCCCCGGGGCGGTGCGCTTGGGGCGGATCCGCCCGAGGATCCAGGCGCCGGCGACGATCATCCCGATGCACAGGTACTGGGCGCCGGTCAGACCGAACACCCGCGCGTCGTAGGCGCGCAGCGTGTCGGTGAGCAGGCGCTGGACCCCGTACCAGAGGAAGAACGTGGCGGCCATCTGCCCGGCCTGCGCGCCCCTGCGGTCCATGCGGAACAGCAGGATCGCGAGCGGGGCGAGCAGCAGGATCTCGTAGATCGCCGTCGAGTGGACGATCGAACCGAGGGCGATCGGCCCCTCGCGCGTCTCGCCGCCCAGGTACTTCCATCCGAGGGCGAACGTCGTCGCGTTCCCGAGGTGTTCCCCGACCGCGGCGCATCCGAGCCGCCCGATCATCATGCCCGGGACGAGCGCGAGCACGATGCCGTCGGTGAGCGTGAGGCCCGGCACCTCGCGGTGCCGACGCGCGAAGTTCCAGATGATCGGGATGCCGACGATGAACGATCCGGAGAACTGCAGCCCTCCCTGCCACACCGCGAAGACCGTGAGGGGGTTCTCCTGGAAGTCGCCGAGGTGGGTGACGACGAAGAGGAGCCGTGCGCCGATGATGCCGAAGCCCACGACCTGGAACGCGAGTCCCGCGAGCGCGTCGGGATCGAGGCCGCGACGCTTCGCGTACCGGGCGAGGATCTGCACGCCCACGACGATCCCGAGGGCCACGAACACGCCGAACGTGCGGATCGGGATCGGCCCGAGGTTGAACACCGGGAAGGTCTTGAAGGGGATCGCGCTCAGCACGGGGAGATAGTAGAGGGAGGGCGAGCGCCGGGTCGGTTGCCTCAGGCGAGGCCGAGCAGGACGACCGCGGCCACCCCGAGCACGAGGCCGACGAGCTGGGGGCGCCCGAGGCGTTCCCCGAGGACGACGCGCGCGAGCACGACCGTGACCACGGGGAACAGCCCCGAGAGGACCCCGCCCAGCACGAGCGCGCCGCGTTGGAGCGAGAGGAGCAGGCTCGTCGCGGCCAGCGCGTCGAGGAGCCCCGCGCCCATCGCGAAGCCGACGGCGTCGCGGGGGAGGTCGCGCCGCGGCGGCCGCACACGCCACGCGGGGACCGCGAGGATCAGGGCCGCGAGCGCGCGTTCGATCGCGACGACCGAGATGCCGCTCTCGATCGAGGTGCGCGAGAAGCAGACGTTCGCGGCGCCGAGCGTGAGGCCGGCGATCACGGCCGTGAGGATCGTGCGACGCACGTGGCCCGGGAGTCGGTCCTCCGTCGCGGTGTCGGGGGTGCGCGAGACGGCGACGATCGCCGCGATCGCCGCGGCGATGCCGAGGAACGCGAGCCCGTCGGGTCGTTCCCCGAAGCCGATGCCGAACACGACGGCGGTCCCGGACCCCAGGACCGAAGCGGTCGGCGCGGCGACGTTCATCGGACCGGCCGCGAGGGCGCGGTACAGGGCGGTGATGCCGACGACCGCGAGGAGGGCGGCGATCACGCCGAGCGCCCAGTCGCCCGCGGTGGGCCGGGAGTCCACGAAGAGGAGCGCGATGGCCAAGCCGACGAACCCCGTCGCCTGCGAGATCGCGGCCACCACCCGGTCGGGGAGGCGCTTCGATGCGAACCCCCCGAGGAAGTCCGACGAGCCCCAGCCGAGCGAGGCGAGGAGGGCCAGGAGGTTGGGCATCCGCGCGACCCTACCGGCTCCGGGATGACGGGACCGGAACGCTAGGCTGTGCCTCCATGGGGGGTCTGGACTACGTCGTCGCGACGGACGTCGCCGAAGCGGTCCGGCTCAAGGCCGCCGGGAGTCGCGTGCTCGCGGGCGGCACCGACCACTACCCCGTGCTCGTCGGGCGCCCCGACGTCGGCCCGATCGTCGACATCACCGGCATCGCGTCGCTGCGCGGCATCCGCCTCGACGGTGAGGTCTGGCGCTTCGGCGCGCTCACGCGCTGGGCGGACGTGGTGAGCGCCGACCTCCCGCGCGGCGTCGCCGCGCGGCGCGCGGCCGCGGGGGGGGTGGGCGCCGTCCAGGTGCAGAACGCCGGAACGATCGCCGGGAACCTCGTCACCGCTTCGCCCGCGGGCGACGGCGTGCCCTCGTTCCTCGCGCTCGACGCGTCGGTCGAGGTGACGGGGCCCGCGGGTTCCCGCGTCCTCCCGCTCTCCTCCTTCATCACCGGCTACCGCGCGACCGCGCTCGCGCCCGACGAGATCGTGACCGCGGTGCTCGTCCCCGCGCGCGTCGCCGACGCGGGGAGTTCGTTCGTGAAGCTCGGCCTGCGTCGCTACCTCGTCATCTCGATCGTCATGGTCGCCGCGCAGGTCGAGTCGGACGGGGGAACCGTGACCGCCGCGCGCCTCGCGGTCGGTTCGTGTTCCCCGGTCGCGCAGCGGCTGCCCGCGCTCGAGGCCGACCTCGTCGGCCGGCGCGTGGACGGAGATCTCGCGGGGGTCGTGACCGACGCGCACCTCGCGCCGCTCGCGCCGATCGACGACGTGCGCGCGACGGCGGCGTACCGCCGGGACGCGGCGCGGACCCTCGTCGGTCGCGCGCTCGTCGAGGCCGCGGAGCGCTCGCGGTGATCCGGTTCTCGGTCAACGGACGCCCCGTCGAGGTCGAACCGAGCGCGCGCCGTCTCACCGAGGTGCTCCGCGAGGAACTGGGACTGACCGCAACGAAGGTCGGCTGCGACGCGGGCGACTGCGGCGCGTGCACGGTGCTCGTGGACGGCGAGGCCGTCTGCGCGTGCATGCAACCGGTCGGTCGCCTCGCCGGACGGTCCGTCGAGACCCTCGAGGGGCTCTCGGGGAGCGGCGAGATCGAGCGGCTCCAGCGCTCGTTCCTGCACCACGGCGCCGCGCAGTGCGGCATCTGCACGCCGGGGATGCTCGTCTCGGCGGCCGCGCTGCTCCGCGACGCGCCGTCGCCCACCGAGGCCCAGGTGCAGGACGCGCTCGGCGGCGTGCTCTGCCGCTGCACCGGCTACCGCAAGATCATCGCCGCGGTCGCCAACGCCACGACCTTCGAGGAGGCGCCCGTCGAGCCCGCGGTCGGCAAGGCCGTGGGAACCCGCGTCGCGCGCGTCGACGGCTGGCCCAAGGTGCGCGGCGAGGACGTCTTCGGCGCGGACGCGTGGCCCGACGATGCGCTGCTCTGCCGCATCGTGCGCTCGCCGCACCACCGCGCGGGCTTCACCTTCGGCGACCTCGACGTCTACGTCGCGTCGACGCCCGGTCTCGTCGCGGTGTTCACCGCGAAGGACATCCCCGGGCGCAACTGCTTCGGCGTGATCCCGAACCTCGCTGACCAGCCCGTCTTCGCGGAGGGTGAGGCGCGGTTCCGCGGCGAGGCCGTCGCGATGGTGGTCGGGGAACCGGCCGCCGTCCGCGCGCTCGACCTGACCGCGTTCCCCGTGACGTGGGACGCGCGACCGCACGTGCTCACGCCGACGGAGGCGCGCGCGGACGGCGCGCCGCGCGTCCACGAGACGCGCGAGGGCAACGTCCTGATCCGGGGTCTCGTGGAACGGGGCGACGTCGGCGCCGTCCTCGACGGCGCCGACGTCGTCGTGACCGGCGCGTTCACGACCGGCTTCGTGGAACACGCCTACATCGAGCCCGAGGCCGCGTTCGCGCGGCGCGTCGGCGACCGCATCGAGGTGCAGGTCTCGACGCAGGCGCCGCACATGAACCGGACCGAGATCGAGGCGATCCTCGGCCTGCCCGACGGCGGTGCCCGCATCCTCCCGACCGCGGTCGGCGGCGGGTTCGGCAGCAAGCTCGACATCTCCGTGCAGCCCTACGTCGCGCTCGCGGCGTGGCTCCTGGATCGGCCCGCGCGCATCGCGTACACGCGGCCCGAGTCGATGATGTCGACCACGAAGCGCCACCCGTCGGAACTGTCGGTCACGATCGGCGCGCGCGCGGACGGCACGCTCGTCGGCATGGACTTCCTCGGTCGGTTCAACACGGGCGCGTACGCGTCGTGGGGCCCGACCGTCGCGAACCGCGTCCCGGTGCACGCGAGCGGGCCCTACGTGTACGAGGGGTACCGTGCGCGCACCGAGGCCGTGCACACGAACGGGCCGATCGCCGGCGCGTTCCGCGGCTTCGGCGTCCCGCAGGCGACGATCGGGACCGAGGCGATGCTCGACGAACTCGCGGATGCCCTCGCCGTGGACCGTCTCGAGTTCCGCTACCGCAACGCCCTCACGGCCGGCGTGCCGACCGTCACGGGACAGGTGTTCGAGTCGGGCGTCGGGTACCGCGACTGCCTCGACGCGCTGCGGCCGCACTGGGAGCGCGCGCGTTCCGAGGCCGCGTCCTTCAACGCGCGCGCGGGCGCGAACCTGCGCCGCGGCGTGGGCCTCGCGGGCATGTGGTACGGCTGCGGGAACACCGCGCTGCCGAACCCGTCCACGGTGCGCATCGGCGTGAGCCCCGCGGGGCGCGTGATCCTCTTCCAGGGCGCGGTGGACATGGGCCAGGGCCCGAACACCGTGATGCAGCAGATCGCCGCCGACGCGCTCGGCATCGACTTCCGCGCGATCGACCTGCGCGGCCCCGACACCGACACCACGCCAGACGCGGGCAAGTCGTCGGCGTCGCGCCAGACCTTCGTCACCGGCAACGCCACGATGCTCGCCGCCCGCGAGCTCGCGGCGAAGCTCCGCGAGCTCGCGGGCGCCTCCGACGACGCGCGGCTCGAGTTCGACGGTGCGACGCGCGTCGCGACGGACTGCGGCGAGGTCCGCCGCGCGGACCTCGCCGCCCTCCCGGTCGACGGCGACGGTCTCGTCGTCGTGGCCGAGGCCTCCTACGACCCGCCGACGAAGCCGCTCGACGAGCACGGTCAGGGCGAGCCGTACGCGCAGTTCGGCTACGGCGCGCACCTCGTGGAACTGGAGGTCGACCTCGACCTCGGCACGGTGCGCCTGCTCCGTCTCACGGCCGCCCACGACGTCGGCCGCGCGGTGAACCCCGGCCTGATCGAGGGTCAGGTCGAGGGCGGCGTCGCGCAGGGCATCGGCCTCGCGCTGATGGAGGAGTACGTTCCCGGTCGGAGCGAGAACCTGCACGACTACCTGATCCCGTCGATCGGGGACGTGCCCGAGGTGGTGACGATCCTCGTGGAGTCCAACGACCCGCGCGGTCCGTTCGGGGCCAAGGGGATCGGCGAGCACGCGCTCGTGCCGACCGCGCCCGCGATCGTGAACGCGATCCGCGATGCCGTCGGGGCGCCGGTGCGCGACCTCCCGGCGACCCCGCAGCGGGTGCTCGACGCGGTTCGGCGCGGGGGTCGGGCGTGAGCGCGACCACCGACACCGTCGTCTGCGACGCCTGTCCGATCCGCTGCAACATCAAGCCGGGCAAGACCGGTTCCTGCGACCGCTACGGGAACGTGGACGGTCGCCTCACGCGCATGGATCCGCTCGTCGTCCTCGAACGCACGCGCGAGGCGGGCGGGCAGATCGTGCCGTTCGCCGCGCGCGACTGGGACGGGGAACTGGTGCACGGCGAGGAGATGTTCCTCACCGCGATCGGGTCGGGGACGACGTACCCCGACTACAAGCCCGCTCCGTTCATCGTGGGGAGCGAGATCGACGGTGTCGACACCGTCACCGTCGTGACCGAGGGCATCTTCTCGTACTGCGGCGTCGAGGTGAAGATCGACACCGACCGCCACGTGGGGCACGAGCGCGAACTCGTCCGCTTCGAGGGTGAGGCCGTCGGCCACGTCACGACGCAGCAGTACGGATCGCAGATGCTCGCGCTCGGCGGCGTGAACCACCTGACCGGCGGCACGAAGAAGGAGGGCCTCGCGACGATGCGCGCGATGCTCGACCTCTGCGAGGGCCGCGCGGTGGAGCTCACCGTGGACGGCGGCGCGTCGCTCGTCCTCCAGGCGGGGAAGCCGCCGGTCGTGAACGGGACGACCGAGGAACGGATGCGCGTGGGGTGCGGTTCCGCGACGATCGGCATGTTCGCCAAGCAGTGGTTCGGCCACGTGGACGAGGTCGTCGTCGTGGACGACCACATCACCGGCGTCCTCTCGGAGCACCAGGCGGGCCGCTACCTCGGCGTCGAGCCGACCGGGATCAAGATCCGCGGGCGACGCTCGACGCCCGGGCGCTACTTCAACGTCGCGAACCCCGGCACCGGCTGGGGCGGCACCGACATCACCGACCCGCTCACGATCCTCGACGCGTGGGATCCGGAGGAGGCCCGCCCCGGATTGCGCCTGCTCATGGTGGGAACGACCGGCGAGCACCACGCGTACTTCGTGCTCGACCGGGACCTGCGACCGGTTCCCGCGGACCTGCCCGACGACCTGCGTCTGTCGGTCGAGCGCATCGCGGAGAACTGCGAACCCGCGATGACCTCGGTCCTCTTCATGGCGGGTGCGGGCGGGTCGCTGCGCGCCGGGGCGACGCAGAATCCGGTCGCGCTCACGCGTTCGGTCAAGGCCGAGATCACGAACGTCACGTGCGGCGGCGCGCCGACGTACGTGTTCCCCGGCGGGGGCATCACCTTCATGGTGGACGTCACCCGCGTGCCCCCGGGCGGGTTCGGCTACGTGCCGACGCCCGCGCTCGTCGCACCGCTCGAGTTCACCATGCCGCGCGCCGAGTACGAGCGCCTCGGCGGTCACATGGACGCGATCGTGACGCTCGACTCCGTCGTGCACCGGCCCGAGGTGAAGGTCGTGGGGGAACGTCCCGACAACCCGTGGCCCGCGGAGCACCGCTGAGCGGTCCCGTCCTCGCACGGCTCGGCGACCGACTCCACCTGCAGCACGGCCCGATCGACGTGATCCTGCGCGCCGAGGGTGCGCCCGAGGCCGTGCGCGTGGCCGAGACGCGCGCGTGGGAACGGTTCCGTACGATCCTCGACGAGCTCGTCGCGGAATTGCCGGAGCTCCGTCGCCCGTTCGATCCCGCGCGGACCTTCGCGGGGAGCGTCGCGCGGCGCATGCAGGCGGGCGTGGCCGCGTTCCCGGACCGGTTCGTGACGCCGATGGCCGCCGTCGCGGGGTCGGTCGCCGACGAGGTGTGCGCGGTGATGACCGACGGCCTCGCGCTCACGCGCGTCTACGTGAACGACGGCGGTGACATCGCGCTGCACCTCGCGCCGGGCGAGTCGTTCGCGGTCGGCCTCGTGCCGGTCCCCGAGCGACCCGCGCTCCTGGGGAAGGCGGTGATCCGCGCGGACGACCCGGTGCGCGGCATCGCGACGAGCGGGCGGCACGGCCGGTCGTTCTCCCTCGGCATCGCCGACGCGGTGACCGTCCTCGCGACGAGCGCGGCGCGGGCCGACGCGGCGGCGACCCTCGTCGCGAACGCCGTGGACCTCCCGGGCAACCCGAAGATCGCGCGGACGCCCGCGCGGGACCTCGACCCGGACTCCGACCTCGGGGAACGGGCCGTCACGACGTCCGTGGAACCGTTGACCGACGGCGAGACGGCGGCCGCGATCGCGGCCGGCGTCGCGACGGCCGACGCGATGCGCGCGTCCGGCGCGATCGCGGCCGCCGTCCTCTGCCTCGGCGACGTCGTCGAGGTCGTCGGCGACCCGCGCGGCTGACCGCGGCGCCCGGGCGTTCCGTGCCCGGTGCTAGGCTCGCGCCACGCTGACCGGGGGGAGGGCGCGATGGACATCCGCAGGGTCGTCACGATCGTCGACGAGACCCGTCTCGAGGCAAGCCGGCAGATCTCGCCGCCGATCCGCCGCGTCGTCACCGCCGCGGTCCTGACCAATCCCTTCGCGGGTCGCTACGTCGAGGACCTGGAACCCCTGATCGAGGCGAGCGTGCCGCTCGGCGCGGAACTCGTCGCGATCGCGGTGCGGGAACTCGGGGGCAGGGCCGTCCACGGCTACGGCAAGGGCGGCATCGTCGGCATGAAGGGCGAACTCGAGCACGTCGCCGCGCTGCTCCACCCGAAGTTCGGCACGCCGCTGCGCGAGGGCGTCGGCGGGGGCAAGGCCATCATCCCGAGCGCGAAGAAGCGTGGTGGCCCCGGCACCGCGCTCGACGTGCCGCTCCACTACAAGGACGCGGCGTTCGTGCGGTCCCACTTCGACGCGATCGAGGTCCGCATCCCCGACGCGCCGGGCGACGACGAGCTCGTGATCGCGGTCGCCGTGACCGACGGTGGGCGCCCGCTCCCGCGGATCGGCGGCCTGAAGGTCGAAGAGATCGTCGGCGAGGACGGGCTGCGATGAGCGCCGGCGGCGGCGGCGCGGGGAAGGGCAGCCTCGTCGTCCGAAACGTCGGCACGATCGTCACCGGCGACATCGCGGACCCGATCGCGAAGGGCGACACGATCGTCGTGCGCGACGGGGTCATCGCGTCGGTCGGTTCCGGGGGCGACGCCGACGGCATCACGACGGTGATCGACGCCGCGGGCGCGACCGTGATCCCGGGCCTGATCGACAACCACGTCCACCCCGTGATCGGCGACTTCACGCCGCGGCAGAACCAGGTGGACTGGATCGACTCGAACATGCACGGCGGCGTGACCTCGATGATGTCCGCCGGGGAACCGCACACGCCCGGCCGCCCGACCGACCCGGCGGGGGTCAAGGCCCTCACGATCCTCGCCCACAAGGCGTTCGCGAACCTCCGCCCGTCGGGCGTGAAGGTCCACGCCGGCGCGGTGATGCTCGAGGACGGCCTCACGCAGGCCGACTTCGAGGAGATGGCCGCGGCGGGCGTGCGGCTCGTCGCCGAGATCGGCATCTCCGGTGTGAAGGACCCCGCGGTCGCCGCGCAGATGACCCGCTGGGCGCAGGGGCTCGGCATGAAGGTGATGGTCCACACCGGCGGCGCCTCGATCCCCGGGAGCGGCGTGATCGGCGCCGACTTCGTCGTCGCGGTCCAGCCCGACGTCGCCGGCCACACGAACGGCGGCCCGACCGCGCTCCCGCTCAGGGACGTCGAGCGGATCCTCGCTGAGACGACCGCGCGCATCGAGATCGTCCACAACGGCAACGTCAAGGCGCTGGGCGAGGTCGTGGCGCTCCTGAAGGCGAAGGGCGCGCTCGAGCGCCTCGTCATCGGGACCGACAGCCCGGCCGGTTCCGGGGTGCAGCCGCTCGGGATGCTCCGCGTGATGGCCTGCGCGGCGCCCTTCGGCGGCATCGCGCCCGAGGTGGCCGTCGCGGCCGCGACCGGCAACGTGGCCGCGCTGCACGGACTGACCGCCGGCGTCCTCGCGCCCGGCCGCGACGGCGACCTCGTCGTCGTGGACGCGCCGCTCGGTTCGCAGGCCACCGACGCGCTCGGCGCCATCGCGATCGGCGACACCATCGCGGTCGCCGCGACCGTGATCGACGGCGTCGTGAAGCACCGCAAGTCGCGCAACACGCCGCCGGCCGTGCGGCCGATCGCGTTCTGATGGTCACGTTCTCGGAACGGCGCGTCCGGCGCGCTGGCCTCTCCCTCGACCCGGCGCGCACCGCGGTGCTCGTCGTGGACATGCTCAACGACTTCCTCGACCCGGCCGGGCTGATGCCGCTCGCCGGCGGCGATGCGCTCTACGAGCCGCACCGCCGCCTGCTCGCCGCCGCGCGCTCGGCCGGTTCCCGGGTCATCTGGGTGTGCGACACGCACGCGCCCGACGACCGGGAGTTCGACAAGCGCGCGGTCCACTGCCTCACCGGCTCGTGGGGCGCGGCGATCCCCGAGGCGCTCGGGGCCCGCGACGACGAGGAACGCGTGTACAAGCGCCGCTACTCGGGGTTCTTCGAGACCGATCTCGACCTGCGTCTGCGGGAACGCGGCATCCGCCACGTCGTCGTGACCGGCGTCGTGACGAACATCTGCGTCCGGTCGACGTGCCACGATGCCTTCTTCCGCGGCTACGACGTGATCGTGCCGACGGACTGCGTGATGGCCACGGGCGACCGCGAGCAGGATTCCAGCCTCTACGACATCGACACGCACTACGGGACGGTCGCCGCGCTCGACGACGTGCTGGCCGCCCTCGCGACGGGAGGGAACCGATGACGGTCGAGACGCTGCGCAACCACGTCGGCGGGGCCTGGGTGCCCGCGGGCGGACACGGGACGATGCCGGTGACCGATCCGGCGACCGATGAGCCGATCGCCTTGCTGCCGATCTCCGACGACGCCGAGATCGACGCGGCCGTCGCGGCGGCCAAGGCCGCGTTCTGGGACTGGCGGATGACGCCGGTGCCCCGTCGCGCGGCGATCCTGTTCCGCTACCGACAGCTCGTCGTGGACGCGCAGGACGAGATCGCGCGCATCATCGTGCGCGAGAACGGCAAGCCGCTGGCCGAGGCCAAGGGCGAGATCGTGCGCGCCGTCCAGTACATCGAGCACGCGGCGGCCGCGCCGGAACTCATGAAGGGGTCCGTGTCGGAGAACGTCGCCACGGGCGTCGACATCGAGTACATCCGGGAACCGCTCGGCGTCTTCGCGATCATCGCGCCGTTCAACTTCCCGGCGATGATCCCGCTCTACTTCACGTGGGCCGTCGCCACCGGCAACACCGTCGTGATGAAGCCGAGCGAGCTCTGCCCGCTCACGACGCGCAAGCTCACGGAGCTCGCCGTCCAGGCGGGGCTCCCCGCCGGCGTGCTGAACATCGTGATGGGGGACAAGCGCGTCGTGGAACGTCTCGCCGCGCACCCCGACGTCGTCGGCGCGACGTTCGTGGGGTCCTCCGAGATCGCCGAGGTGGTCTTCAAGCTCTTCTCGGCGAACGGGAAGCGCTGCCAGTCGCAGGGCGGTTCGAAGAACCACCTCGTCGTCACCGACACCGCCGTGCTCGACCGCTGCCTCGGGAACATCGTGAACTCGATGCTCGGGAGCGCGTCGCAGCGGTGCTTCGCCGGGAGCAACCTCCTCGTGTACGGGAAGGTGCACGACCGGTTCATGGAGGCGTACCTCGCCGCGGTGCGCGCGATGCGCCTCGGGCAGGGCCTGCAGGAGGGCGTGGACGTCGGTCCGGTGATCTCGGCGAAGGCGCGCGACGGCTTCGCCGCGGCCGTCGACACGGCGATCGCGCAGGGGGCCGAGGTGCTGGTCGACGGCCGCGGCGCCACCGTGGATGGGTTCCCGAGGGGCTACTGGCTCGGGCCGACGATCCTGCGCGCCGAACCGGGGATGGAGGCCTTCGACCGCGAGCTCTTCGGGCCGGTGCGCTGCGTCAAGCGCGTCTCGGGCCTCGACGAGGCGCTCGAGATCATCAACCGGAGCACGTACGGCCACACCGCGGCGATCTACACCGAGCAGGGCGGCGTGGCGCGGGAGTTCCGCCAGCGGGCGGAGGTCGGCCAGATCGGCGTGAACATCGGGACGCCGGCGCCGATCGCGTTCTACCCGGTCGGTGGTCGGAAGTCATCGCTGTACGGGGCCCTCCGCGGGCGCGCGAACGACGCGGTGGACTTCTACACCGACAAGAAGGTCGTCACGTCGACCTGGCACGTGGACGTCACCCAGGCGTCCGGCGTGGACCCCGCGTTCGAGGGCAGCGCCTCGTAGCGGGATTGCAGTATCGGGCAACCCCCGTTCGGGTTGACCGAGGGTCCAGCGTGGGCGACGATGCCGTCGACCACGGGCCCCCGCAGCGCGGGGGACATCGCGGAAGGGGGAAGGCATGGCGGAAGAGAAGGACCTGCTGGGCGAGATCGCCCAGCGCTCGGTCAGCCGCCGCAACGTCCTGAAGGGCGTGGGCTACGGCAGCGCGGGCGTCGCGCTCGCGTCCGTGCTCGCGGCCTGCGGCACCTCGGATGAGGGCGGCGAGGGCGGCGGTTCGGGCGGCGGCGGTTCCACGGAACCCATCAAGATCGGCATCATCGCGGACCTCACCGGTCCGTTCACGATCTACGGCACGAGCCTCGCGCACAGCGCGCAGCTCGCGATCGACGAGATCAACGCGGCGGGCGGCATCGCCGGTCGCCAGATCGAGGTGATCGTCGAGGACACGCAGACCGACGTCACCGTGACGGTGGACAAGGCGACGAAGCTCTGTCAGAGCGACAACGTCGACCTCGTCATGGGCCCGATCGGATCCGACGCGAACGACGCGGCGTACCAGACCGTCGTCGAGGGCAACGGCAAGCTGCTGTTCTACACGGAGACGTTCGAGGGCGGGAAGTGCAACGAGCTGTACTTCGCCTTCGGCGCCGTCCCCGCGCAGCAGATCCGACCGCTGATCCCGATCATGCAGGACGCGTACGGCACGAACGTGATGCTGTTCGGTGCCGACTACGTGTGGCCGCGCCGCACCTTCGAGATCGCCAAGCCGATCATCGCGGAGAACGGTGGAACCGTGGTGTCGGAGCTGTACCTCCCGCTCATCGCGGAGGACTTCAGCGAGCTCGTGAACGAGGTGCGGGACAAGCAGCCGGACTACCTGTTCGTGCTCTACCCGGCGATCTGGGGCGCGGCTGCGCAGGCCCTGGACGACGCGGGGCTGCTGTCCACGGTCGGCGTCTGCACGACGTTCCTCGGTGACCCGGGGCTCGTCGGCATCGAGGCGCTCGCCGAGAACTCCTACACCGCGCTGCCGTTCTTCACGGTGGCCGGTGGGTCCGGCGTGGCCCCGTTCCTCGAGGCCTTCAAGGCCACGTGGGGCGCGGACCAGATCCCGTCGGGCGGCGAGGGCGTCGGCGCGTACAACGCCGTCTACCTCTACAAGCAGGCGGTCGAGGCCGCGGGGTCCACGGACCCGGCAGCCGTCGCCGCGGCGATGGTCGGACAGGCCTTCGAGGGCCCGACCGGCACCGCCACGGTGACACCGACGCACTACCTGCAGCAGACGATCAACGTGGTCCAGGCGAAGGGCGGCGTGTACGAACTCGTACAAGCCTTCCCGAACATGGACCCCGAGGAAGCCTGCACGCCGTAGGACCTCGGTCCCCGCATGTCGGAACAGCAACGCGACGGCGGGACGACGGTTCCTGATGGAACGAGGGCCGGGCGCGGCCCGGGGCGCGGGCGGGGCCGCGCCAGAAGGCGGGGGGGGGCGCGCGCGCGCCC
>JBJTHT010000098.1:0-4629 GCA_046094605.1 Actinomycetota bacterium
CGCGTCCTCCCGCGCGCCTTCTACGCGCGACCCGCGCACGTCGTCGCACCCGACCTGCTCGGGCGGGACCTCACCGCCGCGGGCCCGCGGGGAACGCGGCTCGTCGCCCGTATCGTGGAGACCGAGGCGACGGTCGGGAGCGCTCAGCGTTCGTCGAGGACGAACCGCCACGGGACGTCCGTCGCGCGCGAGATCCCGATGCGGGGACCCCGGCGCACCGCCCCGCGGGGCGCCGGGGTCCCCGCCGCGATCCGCACGGTTACTCGGAGGAGGTCCTCGCCGTCGAGCGAACCGTCGATGCCGAAGGCCTGGGTGAGCTTCGCCGGGCCCGAGCAGAGGTCGCGCGGAGCGTCCCGGCCGCGACGGCGCGCCATCACCGCGAGCCCCTCGAGCGGCACGGCCGCGCGCAGCAGCACGGCGCTCCCCTCCCCCTCGCGTCCGGTCACGACGTTCGCGCACCAGTGCATGCCGTAGGTGAAGTAGACGTACAGGCGACCGGGCGGCCCGAACATCGAGGCGTTGCGGCGCGTCCGACCGCGGAACGCGTGGCTCGCGGGATCGTGTGGACCGTACGCCTCGGTCTCCACGATACGGGCGACGAGCCGCGTTCCCCGCGGGCCCGCGGCGGTGAGGTCCCGCCCGAGCAGGTCGGGTGCGACGACGTGCGCGGGTCGCGCGTAGAAGGCGCGCGGGAGGACGCGCCCGCTCACGCGCGCTTGGCGAGGAACCGGCGCAGCCGCTCCAGCGGCCAGGCGTTGATCACGTCGTCGGGACCGAGCCACCCGCGCGCCGCGGTCGCCACGCCGTAGCGCATCACGTCGAGGTGGCCGGTGGCGTGCGAGTCGGTGTCCACGGCGAACTTCACGCCGAGCTTGCGCGCCCAGAGCACGTACTCGTCCTTCAGGTCGAGCCGATCCGGGAACGCGTTGATCTCGATCGCCGTCCCCGTGCGCGCCGCCGCGCGGAACACCGCCTCGTGGTCGAAGTCGGTCTCCGGGCGGCGCCCGATGAGACGCGTCGTCATGTGGCCGATCACGTGCACGTGGGGGTTCTCCATCGCGCGGATCAGGCGACGGGTCATCTCCTCGCGGGACTGGTTGAAGTGCGAGTGGACGGAGGCAACGCACACGTCGAGCGTCGAGAGGAACTCCGGGCCCCAGTCCACCCCGCCGTCCGGAGCGATGTTCAGTTCCGACCCCTGGAGGATCGCCATCTCGGGGAACCGCTCCCGGAGCGCGGCGATGGCCTTGCGCTGCGCCTTCATCTTGGCCGTCGTCATGCGGTGCATCGCGAGATCGGGTGCGTGGTCGGTGACGGCGTAGTACGCGTAGCCGTGCGCCCGGGCCGCCTCGAGCATGTCCTCGAGGGGCGCCGTGCCGTCCGTGAGGTCGGTGTGCGTGTGCAGGTCGCCCAGGATGTCGCCGAGCGTGAGCAGGTTCGGGAGGCCCTCGCCGAGCGCGGCCTCGACCTCCCCGCGGTCCTCGCGGAGCTCCGGCGAGATCCACGGGAGCCCGAGGCGCCCGTAGACCTCCTCCTCGGTCTCGGCGACGATCAGCTCGTCGGTGGCCGCATCGAACAGGCCGTACTCGGAGAGCTTGAGCCCCTTGCGCACGGCCATCTCGCGGACCTTGATGTTGTGCGCCTTGGATCCCGTGAAGTACAGGAGCGCGGCGCCCCAGACCTCGGGACGTACGACGCGGAGGTCCACCTGCAGGCCAGAGGCGACCACGACCGAGGACTTGGTGTCCCCGTGGGCGAGCACCTGCCGGACCTCCGGCAGCGCGACGAACGCGTCCATGATCGGGATGGGTTCCGTGGACGCGACGAGCAGGTCCACGTCGCCGATCGTCTCCGCCATGCGCCGCAGCGACCCGGCGTAGGTGCAGCGACGCACGCCCGGCATGCGCTCGATCTCGGCGAGCATCCGCTCGGCGAGATCGAGCGCGACGTTCACGAGCACGCGGCCCCCGGCCTCGTCGAGCCGTTCGATCCCCTTGCGGAGGTTCTCCTCGGTCTTGGCGCCGAAGCCCTTCAGCCCCGCGAGCGTCCCCGCGTCCAGCGCGGCCCGCAGCGCGTCCACGGAGTCGATGCCCATCTCGGTGTGCAGCAGCATCGCCTTCTTGGGACCCAGTCCCGGGATCCGCATCATGTCGCGCACGCCGGAGGGCACCTGCGCACGCAGCGCCTCCAGTTCCGCGATGTGGCCCGACGTCAGGTACTCGTGGACCTTCTCGCCGATCGAGCGCCCGACGGACGGGATCTCGAGGATCGCCTTGGCGTCGAGTGTCGAGACGTCGGCCGCGTAGCCGCCGACGGCCTGCGCCGCCTTCTCGTAGGCGCGCGGCTTGAAGCGATCGTCGGAGAGGATCGAGAGGAGGTCGGCGAACTCGAGGAGGAGTTCGGCGACGGCCTCGTTCGCCCGGGGCATCAGGTCAGCAGGCGGAGGAGGAGCGCCTTCTGCGTGTGCATGCGGTTCTCGGCCTGATCGAAGACCCGCGAGTGCGGCCCGTCGATCACCTCGTCGGTGATCTCCTGACCACGGTGCGCGGGCAGGCAGAGGAGGACCAACACATCGGGGGCGGCGAGATCGACCTTCGCCTGGTCGAGCGCGTAGGCGGGGAACACGAGCGAACGCTCCTCGGCCTCGGCTTCCTGCCCCATCGACGCCCACACGTCGGTGTAGAGGACGTCGGCGTCGCGGCTCGCCTCCTCGGGGTCGTTCATGACGACGGCGGAGCCGCCCGTCTGGGCGGCGATGTCCCGCGCGCGGTCCACGATCTGCGGGATCGGCTCGAATCCCGGCGGGGTCGCCGCCCGTACGTGCATGCCGGCCTTCGCGCCCGCGAGGAGCAGCGAGTGCGTCACGTTGTTCCCGTCCCCCAGGTAGGTGAAGACCTTCCCCGCGAGCGACCCCTTCGCCTCTCGCACCGTGAGCAGGTCGGCGAGCGCCTGGCAGGGGTGTTCGAAGTCCGAGAGCGCGTTGACGACCGGCACCGTCGCGGCCCGCGCGAGGGCCTCGAGGCGTTCCTGTTCGAAGGTGCGCAGGACGATGGCGTCCACGTAGCGCGAGAGCACGCGGCCCGTGTCCTCGATCGTCTCGCCGCGACCGAGCTGGAGTTCCGCCGACGACAGGGGAACCGGGTGGCCGCCCGTCGAACTGATGGCGATCTCGAAGGAGACGCGCGTGCGGGTCGAGGGCTTCTCGAAGATCAGCGCGACCGCCCTGCCCGCGAGTGCCCCCGCGTAGCGGCCCCGGTCGGCCTTCACCGCCGAGGAGAGCTCGAGCAGGGACCCGAGCTCGTCCGGGGTGAGGTCGTCGACGGAGAGGAAATCGGTGTCCATGGCGAGCAGTCTAGCGGCGCGGGCTACCCGGCCCGGAGCTCGCCGCCGACCTCGCGGGCGACGCGGTCGCGGATCGCCGCGACCGCGTCGTCGGCCTCCGCATCGGTCAGCGTCCGGTCGGCGGCGCGGAAGGTGACCGCGTAGGCGAGGCTCGCCTTCCCGGTCGGGAGCGGGCCGCCGACGAACCGGTCGAAGATGCGCACCTCGTCGACGAGGTCGCCCCCGCCGGCGCGGATCGCACCTTCGAGCACCCCCGAGGCGACCGACGCATCCACGACGAACGCGAGGTCGCGGCGGACCGGTGGGAACCGCGGCAGGTCGCGCACGGCGAGCGCCGGTCGGGCACCGAGCGGCGCGAGATCGAGTTCGGCCACCGCCACGCGTCCCGGGAGGTCGAAGCGGGCGGCCACGCGGGGATGCATCTCCCCCACGGCACCGACCGGGACACCGTCGACCAGGATGATCGCCGACCGCGACGGGTGGAACGGGAGGTCGGCGGCGCCGCCCGTCGACCAGGCCACCCCGAGCTCGCGCAGGAGCGACGCCACGGCCCCCTTGGCATCGAGGGCGTCGGCCGCGCGACCGGCGGCAAGACCCTCGTCGATCTCGCCGGTTACCACGATCCCCACGCGGCGACGCTCCTCGGCGTCACCGTCGGGGGTGAGTCGGAAGACGGCACCCACCTCGAAGAGCGCGGCCCCGCGGACGCCGCGGGCGAGGTTGCGTCGCGCCGTGCGCAGGAGCCCGGGCAGGAGCGCCGTGCGCAGGTGGCCCTCGTCGGAGGCGAGCGGATTGCGCACGGGGACGGCCGGGTCGTCACCCGAGACGGTCAGATCGGACGCCGAGACGAACGGGATCTGTCGCACCTCGCGCAGGCCCGCCCCGGCGAGCGCATCGCGCGCGCGGTCGACGAGCGCGTAGCCGTCGGGGACGCCGCCCGGTTGCGCGACGGGGAGCACCGCGGACGGCACCGCGTCGTACCCGCGGAACCGCGCGATCTCCTCGATCAGGTCGGCCTCCCGCTCGATGTCGACGCGGTAGCCCGGCACCTCGACCTCGAGCGCGTCGTCGGTCCCCGACACCGCCAGCCCGAGGCCCGTGAACGCGGCGCGCGCGTCCGCGCTGCTCGGCTACGCCGTCGCACCCGCGGACGCTCGCGCCGCGTTCACGGGCCTCGGGTTGGCGGTGTCGGGGACCGAAGACGCGCTCGAGGTCGAGGTTCCGGGCTACCGTGTCGACATCGAGCGGGAGGCCGACCTGATCGAGGAGATCGCGCGGTTCCGCGGG
>JBJTHT010000099.1:0-11083 GCA_046094605.1 Actinomycetota bacterium
ACGCCGCGGTGGTCGCGCGCGAGGTCGTCGAGGCGGACGGGGTCGGCCGTCTCGACGGGCGTCCCGGCGGCGCGGCACGCATCGAGGACGTCGCGGAGCGCGCCGGACTCGCGACGCGCGTCCTCGTCGCCGAGTCCGCGCGTCGCACGCCCGCGCTCCGCGATGTCCTCGATGCGTGCCGCGCCGCCGGGACGCCCGTCGAGACGGCCGACCCCGTCCGCCTCGACGACCTCGCGCGCGACCACCGCGGCGTCGTCGCGACCGTGCGTATCCCGCCGCCGGTCGGTGAGCAGGAACTGTCGACCCGCCGGTTCCCCGACGACGCCCTCGTCGTCGTCCTCGACGGCATCGAGGATCCGCAGAACCTGGGCGCGGTGGCGCGGACCGCCGAGGGCGTGACGTCGGCCGCACGCGCGCGTCGCGAACCTGGCGCGCGCGCTCGACCGCCTCCGCGAGAACGGGTTCACCGTCGTGGGGCTCGACGAGCACGCGACGACGGGCCTGCACGCGGAGCGCCCCGACGGGCCGCTCGCCGTCGTGGTCGGCGCGGAGGGCGAGGGCCTCTCCCGCCTCGTCCGCGAGCGCTGCGATCACCTCGTCGCGCTCCCGATGCGGGGCCGGGTCGGTTCCCTGAACGCCTCCGCGGCGCTCGCGGCCGTCCTCTACGCCTACGCCCTGCGGGACCGGTAGGCTCGTCGCCATGACCTTCCAGGAAGCCGTCCGCGCCTGTCTCCGGGGCTACGCGGAGTTCACGGGCCGCGCCCGCCGCTCCGAGTACTGGTGGTTCGTCCTGTTCACGTCGATCGTGACGTCGGCCTTCTCCGGGTTCGGCGATGCGGTCGGCGGGCTCGCGTCCGCCGTGCTCTGGCTCCCCGGGCTGGCCGTGGCCGTGCGCCGCCTCCACGACACCGGGCGATCCGGGTTGAACCTCCTCTGGGCGCTCACGATCATCGGGCTCGTGCCGATCGTGATCTGGCTCGCGACGGACTCGCAGGCCGCCGACAACGCCTACGGCCCCCCGCCGCCCTCGCTGCGGTAGGCTCGCTGCGCGCCGGCGTAGCTCAGGTGGCAGAGCAACCGCCTTGTAAGCGGTAGGTCGTCGGTTCGACTCCGACCGCCGGCTCCCTAGAGCCGGACCCGCAGTCCCTCGAGGCCGCGCAGCACGAAGTTCGGCTTCCAGCGCGGTTCCTCGACGAGTTCCATCCGAGGGAACCGCTCGAGCATCGTCGCGAACGACGTCTGCAGTTCGATGCGCGCGAGCGGCGCGCCGAGGCAGAAGTGCACGCCCGCCCCGAAGGACAGGTGCGGGTTCTCCGTGCGACCGATGTCCATCCGGTCCGCATCCGGGAACACGGCCTCGTCGCGGTTCGCGGAGATGAAGAGGAGCCCGAGCTCGGCCCCGCGCGGGACCGGGACCCCGCCGATCTCGGTGTCCTCGAGGACCCACCGTTCGAACATGGGCGACGACGGCTCGTAGCGCAGGATCTCCTCGACCGCGGTCGGGATGAGCGATCGATCGGCGCGCAGGCGCGCGAGCTGATCGGGGTTGCGGAACAGCGCCCACCAGCCGTTGCCGGTGGTGTTCACGGTCGCCTCGTGACCGGCGTTGAGCAGGAGCACGCACGTTCCGACGAGTTCGTCCTCGGTCAGCCGTTCGCCTTCCACGGCGACGCGGGCGAGCGCGGTGATCAGGTCCTCGCGGGGCGCGCGCTGGCGCTCCCGCGCCAACGCGCGCAGGTACTCGGAGAACGCGCGCGCCGCGGCGACCGCGACGCGCGCGTCCTCCTCGCCTGGATGCAGTTCGTACATGCGACAGATGTCCGCGGACCACGGCCGCAGGTGGTGACGGTCCTCCTCGGGGATGCCGAGCAGTTCCGCGATGATCTCGACGGGGAGCGGTTCCGCGATCTCGGCGAGCAGGTCGATCTCCCCGGCGCCGACGACGCGGTCCACGAGGCGCGCCATGATGCGGCGGATCGGTTCCCGCTGCGCCTCCACCATCCGCGCGGAGAACGCCTTGTTGACGAGCGTGCGCACGCGCGTGTGATCGGGCGGTTCCATGTCGAGGATGCCGCTCTGCACGAGCCGCCAGAAGGGCGCCTGCGTCTCGGGCGGCGGGGTGCGGCCCATCTCCTCGTGCGTGGCGACGTGCAGGTAGGTGCGGCCGAACCGCCGGTCGCGCAGGACCCGGTTCACGTCCTCCCAGCGGGGGACCAGCCAGTGGTCGGTCGCCTCGTCGTAGACGGCGGCGGGCCCCTCCCGGAGGGTCGCGAGCGCCGGGTAGGGGTCGGCGATGAAGGCGGGATCCTCGGGTGCGAACGCCACGGGCGGATGCTAGCCCGTGCGTGGAGACCGCCTCCGGGCCTGCGGGGGAGGGAGCGCGCGCGCCGGTAGCATGGGGGCGGTGAGCTCCGTCGGCCGCACCGCTGCGCCGGGCCTTCCCCTCGACGGGCTGCTCGAGCGCATCGCGGCCCTGGCCCCCCGGGGTCGGGGTCCCGTGCTCCGTTCCTTCGCGGAGGCCTACCTCCGCCGTCTCCCGAGCGCCGAACTCGCGCTCCGTCACGACGATCTGCCGGGCGAGGTGCGCGGCGCCTTCGCCCTCGCCGACGGTCGCGGCGCGGACGACGCGGCGGTGCGCGCGTTCAACCCGACCGCCGATGCCGACGGCTACGAGACGCCGGGGTCCGTCCTCGAGACGAACACGGTGGATGCACCGTTCCTCTTCGATTCCGTGAACGAGGAGCTGCAGGCGCGTGGCCTCGCGGTGACGCGCGTCGTGCACCCGGTGATCGGCACGGAACGCGACGCGAAGGGCCGTCTCGCCGCCCTGCCGCACGTGCGCGAGGCGCGCGCACGCGAGTCGGTCATGCACTTCGAGGTGGATCGTCGGCTCGGCGCGGAGGAACTCGCCGACCTCGAGACGCGCATCCGCGCGATCCTCGGCGACGTCCGTCTCGCCGTGCGCGACTTCGACCCGATGCGCGACCGCGTCGCCCGCATGATGGAGATCGCGCGGGACGGCGCGCGCCGCTACGGCGCCGACGTGGTGGACGAGACCGTGTCGTTCCTCGCATGGCTCCTCGACCTCAATTTCGTGTTCCTCGGCTACCGCGAGTACGACCTCGTCGGCTCGGGCGAGGACCGCGCGCTCGTCGTCGCGGAGGGGTCGGGGCTCGGCATCCTCTCGAAGGAGACGTGGTCGTCGCACCACGAACCCACGCGGCTCTCCTCGCTCCCGTCGGCGCTGCGCGCCGCGGTCGAGGACGGCGACCTGCTCATCTACTCCAAGACCAACGCGATGTCGACGGTGCACCGCCGCGCGCGCATGGACTACATCGGCGTGCGACGCCTCGGCCCCGACGGGACCGTCGTCGGCGAGGCGCGCATGGTGGGTCTGTTCACCTCGAAGGCCTACATGGAACCGGCCAGCGCGACGCCGCTCCTGGCAGGGAAGCTGCGGCGCATCCTCGAGGCCGAGGACCTCTTCGAGGGGTCGCACGACTACAAGGCCACGGTCGCGATCTTCGAGTCGTTCCCGAAGGACGAGCTCTTCGCCGCATCGGTCGACGAGCTCCGCGAGCAGGTGATGGGGCTCCTCTCCTCGCAGGAACAGCGTCACATCCGGCTCTTCGTCCGCCCCGACATCCCGGCGCGGAGCGTCTCGATCCTCGTCGCCCTCCCGCGCGACCGGTTCACGACGGACCTGCGTCGCGACCTGCAGGACCTGTTCCTTCGGCGCTTCGGCGGCTCGAACGTCGACTACAACCTCGCGCTGGGAGGGAGCGCAGCGGCGCAGATCCACTTCACGGTGCACGTCGCCGAGGGCGAGATCCCGGACGTACCGTTCGCCGACCTCGAGCGCGAGGTCGCGGCCCTCGCGGAGACCTGGGACGACCGCCTGCTCGCCGCGCTCGAGTCGGCGCGCGGGTTCGAGGACGGCCGCGTGGCGCACGCGACGTGGGCGGAACGCTTCCCCGAGACGTACCGCGCGCGGACACCCGTGGACCTCGCGCTCCTCGACATCGGGCACCTCGAGCGTCGTTCCGTCGACGAGCCCTTCGGCGTCGCCGTGTGCGCCGGCGTCGACCCCGACGAGCCGGCGACGCGCGTGCGGATCTACCGCGCGGGCGGCCGGGTGCTGCTCTCGGAGGTCGTGCCGCTCCTCGAGGACCTCGGGCTCACGGTCGTGGACGAGTGGCCGACGCACGTCGGCGGTCCCGACGACCTCTACCTCCACGACTTCGGTGTGGTCGCCGCGGCCGGTCCGTCGGTCGACGTCACGGCAGCGGGGGAACGGATCGCGCGCGCCCTCGAGGCGGTCTGGCGCGGGGCGTGCGAGTCGGACTCGCTCCACCGCCTCGTCGTCGCCGCCGGCCTCGAGTGGGAGGCGGTCGAACTCCTCCGCGCGTACCGCAAGTACCACCACCGCGTGAACGCGGGGTTCCCCGTCGAGTTCAAGAACGACGTCTTCGCCGCGCACCCCGCGGTCGCGGCCGGCCTCGTCCGGCTCTTCTCGCTCCGCTTCGACCCCGCGTCGCGCGACGAGGCGGCCGCCGCGTCCGTGCGCTCGGAGATCCTCGCCGCGCTCGACGGCATCACGTCGCTCGAGCACGACCGGGTGCTCCGCAACGCCCTCGGCCTCGTGGACGCGACGGTGCGCACGAACGCCTTCCGGCCGGACCGCACGGCGCTCTCGCTGAAGTTCCGGTCGGCCGACGTCCCCGAGATGCCGAAGCCCGTGCCGCTCTACGAGATCTTCGTGTACGCGCCCGAGACCGAGGCGATCCACCTGCGGCGCAGCCTCGTCGCGCGCGGCGGGATCCGCTGGTCCGATCGCCTGCAGGACTACCGCACCGAGGTCCTCGACCTCATGAAGGCCCAGACGGTGAAGAACGCGGTCATCGTCCCCAACGGTGCCAAGGGCGGGTTCGTCGTGAAGCGCCCGCCCGCCGATCCCGCGGCGCTGCGCGACGCCGTGCGACGTTCGTACGTGACCTTCATGCGCGGGCTGCTCGACGTCACCGACAACCTCGTGGACGGCGCGGTGGCGCACCCGGAGGGCGTCGTGATCCTCGATGGCGACGATCCGTACCTCGTCGTCGCCGCGGACAAGGGAACCGCGACCTTCTCCGACACCGCGAACGAGGTGGCCGCGACGTACGGGTTCTGGCTCGGCGACGCGTTCGCGTCGGGCGGCTCCGCCGGCTACGACCACAAGGCCCTCGGCATCACAGCGCGCGGCGCGTGGGAGTCGGTGAAGCGGCACTTCCGGGAACTGGGCACCGACGTGGACCAGGAACCGATCACCGTCGTGGGCATCGGCGACATGTCGGGCGACGTCTTCGGCAACGGGATGCTCCGCTCCGACCAGATCTGCCTGGTCGCGGCGTTCGATCACCGCCACGTGTTCGTGGACCCGACGCCGGTCCCCGCCGTTGGCTTCGCGGAACGCCGGAGGCTCTTCGAGCTGCCCGGTTCCTCGTGGAACGACTACGACCGCGCCGCGATCTCCCGCGGCGGCGGCGTCTGGTCCCGCGCGGAGAAGTCCATCCCGCTCACCCCCGAGATGCGCGCGGCGCTCGGCGTCGAGGGCGACGCGCTCACGCCGGACGAGGTGATCCGCGCGATCCTCCGCGCGCCCGTCGATCTGCTGTGGAACGGCGGGATCGGGACGTGGGTCAAGGCCTCGCACGAGTCGCACGGGGACGCGGGTGACCGCACGAACGACGCCCTCCGCGTCGACGCGGCCGACCTGCGCTGCCGCGTCGTCGCGGAGGGCGGCAACCTCGGGTTCACCCAGCGCGCCCGGATCGAGTTCGCGGGCCGCGCGGTCGAGATCGCCGCGGGTGATCGCGGTGTCGAGCAGGATCTTGAGGTTCACCTCGTGGTCGGAACAGTCCACCCCGGCCGAGTTGTCGATCCAGTCGGCGTTGATGCGACCGCCGCGGCCCGCGACCGGCTGCTGCACGAGGTCGAGGACGCGGTCGTCGCGCACGTGCTCTACGACAACTTCTCGCAGGCGCAGATCCTCTCCCAGGAGACGCAGGCCTCGGCCGGCCGCATGGAGGCCCTCGAGGACCTCATGCAGACCCTCGAGGACGAGGGGCTCCTCGATCGACGCCTCGAGGCGCTGCCGACCACCGAGGAGATGGCGGACCGCCGCCGCGACGGACGTGGCATGTCGCGTCCGGAACTCGCCGTGCTCCTCGCGTGGGCCAAGCGGAGCCTCGCGGGTCACGTGCTCTCCTCCACGCTCCCGGAGTCCGCGTACCTCGCCCAGGACCTGCGCGCGTACTTCCCGGCGGCGGTCGTGGACCGGTTCGACCACGTGATCCCCGAGCACCCGCTGCGCCGCGAACTGATCGCGACGATCGTGGCCAACGACGTCGTGAACGCGCAGGGGGTCACCTTCGTGACGCGGCTCGCGGCGGAGACCGGTTCCGAGCCGGCCGACGTCGTGCGCGCGTTCCGCATCGCGCGCGACCTGACGGACGCCGACGTGCGGGGGCGGGCCGTCGAGGCGCTCGTCGGCACGCTCTCGCCCGCGCTGCTCGACGAGCTCATGGAGGGGATCGACCGCATGATGGAGACGCTCTCGCGGTGGTACCTGCTCCACGAGCCCGATCGGCTCGGTCGCGCGATCGAGGCGGGGCGGGAACCGTTCTCGCGTCTCGTCGCCTCGCTGCACGATCTGCTCCCCGCGGACCTGCGCATGCGCCTCGAGCGTGAGCGCTGGCGCCTCGTGGACGCCGGCGTCCCGGAGGAGATCGCCCACCGGCACGTGGATCAGGCGCTCCTCGTCCACGGTCCGAACATCGTGGCGGTCGCCACGTCGTCCGGTCGCTCGGTGGAGTCCGTCGCGCGCGCGTTCCTCCTCCTCGGCGAGCGGACGCCCCTCGATCGCATCCAGGACCGGCTCGCGCAGGTCGCGGCCGCGTCACGCTGGCAGCGGCTCGCGGCGCAGTCCCTGGCCGACGATCTGCTCGACGTGCGACGTCGGCTCGCCGAACGGGTGCTCGCCGACGCCGACGGCGACGTCGATGCCGCCGTCGAAGGCCTCGTCACCGCGCGCGCCGACGATCTCCTCGCGATCGAGCGCCTGCACCGGGCCGTGCCGTCCGAGGAGGCCGAGGCGCTCGCGGCGCTCACCGTCGCGGTCCGCCAGGCCGGTTCCCTGGCCGACCGGTAGGACCGCGGGCGTCGTACCCCGCTGCTACGGTCCGCGCATGGCCGCTCCGCGACGGACCCCCGACCCCGATCTCCCGGCGGAACTCCGCGCCGTCCTGGACCTCGAGCGCGCGTGGGCCGTCGCACCGACGCCGGGGATGACGAAGGAACGGGCGGCGCGGGAGCGTTTCGGGATCACGCCGACCCGCTACCGCCTGCTCCTGCACCGGGCGATCGACGACCCGCGCGCGCTCGCCTACGACCCGCTCCTCGTCCGGCGGCTCCTCCGTCTGCGCGATCGTCGTCGTGGCCGCCTGCGCGGAGCCTGACGGAGCAGGCCCTACACTCGGGGTAGGATGCCCGGCAGGCACGAACCCGGATCGAACAGGAGCTTCTACCTCTCCGTGGCTACCAGCACGCTCCGCCTGCTCATCACGGCAGCCCTCGTGGTCGCCGGCGCCACCCTCATCAACCAGGCGTTCCCCCGCCGCGACGAGGCGCCCGTGCCGACGCCGACCACCCCGGTCGAGACGAGTTCCCCGACGCCCTCGGCCTCGCCGAGTCCCACGCCGACCCAGGACCCCGATCTCCTCGGCCTCAAGGTGTTCGTCTACAACGGGACGACCGCCGACGGCCTCGCCGCCGACACCCTGACCAAGCTCAAGAACCGCTACTCGGTCGTCCAGGCCGCCAACGGGGTGGACACGGCTCCCCAGACCGTCGGGCAGACGGCGATCTACTACCGCGGCGCCGGGCTCGAGGCCGCGGCCGCCTTCCTCGCGCAGGACTTCTTCAAGGACATCCAGGCCTCCGTCGCCCCGCTGGACGAGGGTGCGGCCGTCCCCGGGACGCCCGACATCGTCATCTACATCGGCACGGACTACGTCGGCACGCTCTAGCCGACGCGTCGCTCGCCGACCGGGCTGAGCCGACGGCCGCGCCGCTCCACCGCCGCGAGGTCGTCGAGCTGCGCGCGCACCCATCGCTCGGGCGGGTTGGCGAGGACGAGCCGAGCGAGGCCGCGCGATCGTCGGACGCGTTCATCCTGGCCCATGCGCAGGCCGTGCTCGATCGCCGTCGCCGTCTCGTCGATGTCGAACGGGTTCACCCCGATCGCGTGCCGACCGAGTCGCGACGAGGCGCCCGCGTTGCGTGACAGAACGAGCGCCCCGTGGCGCCGGTTGAGGATCGGCCCCTCCATCGCGACCAGGTTCATGCCGTCCACGACGGGATTGACGAGCAGCACGTCGTAGAGCGCGTAGGCGGCCAGCGCACCGAGGTAGTCCTCGCGGACCTGCACGGTGATCGGCGTCCACCGCCGCGTGCCGAGGGCGCGGTTCACGCGCTCGGCCTCGGCGACGCACTCCCGCGCGTAGTCGCGGTACTCCGCGATGTCGAGCCGCGAGGGACTGAGGAGCGCGAGGAACGCCACGCGCCCGCGCCAGGCGGGGTTCCGCCGCAGGAACAGTTCGTAGGCGCGGAACCCGCGCACGATGTTCTTGGACAGTTCCAGCCGGTCGACCCGCAGGATCATCGCGCGGTCGCCGCGCCAGGCCTCCCACGCGCGCCGTCGTTCGACCACCGCGTCGCCGCCGGCCTCCCGACGGAGGGCCCGCGCGTCGACCGAGATCGGGTGGACGCGCGTGCGCACGTCCCGACCGTCGACGAGGACGCGCCCGCGCGCGGGATCGGCGTGGACGCCCGGCAGGGTCCGCGCACAGAGCAGGAAGTGCTCGGCCCACGTGCGCGCGTGGAACCCCAGGACGTCGGCGCCGAGCATCCCGAAGAGCACCCGGTCCGCGATCCGCCGCGGCAGGATGCGCAGGTCCTGCGGCGGGGCGAACGACGTGTGCGAGAAGTGCGCGATGCGCGCGTCGGGATCGAGGTCGCGGAGCATCGCGGGGACGAGCGCGAGGTGGTAGTCCTGCACGAGGTACGCGGGGCGCCCCGGCAGCCGACCCGCCTCCTCCGCCATCGCATGCGCGAAGGCCGCGTTCACGCGTTCGTACGCCGCCCACACGCGCTCGACGCCCTCGTCGAAGCTCGGCGTGCGGACCGTGTCCCAGAGCGAATGGTGGACGAACCAGAGCAGCCCGTTCGAGACCCCGTTGTAGTAGTCGTCGTAGTCGGCCGGGGGCACGTCGAGGAACCGCATGCGGAACGGCAGGTCGGGCCGCAGCCCCGCGCGCGCCACCGCGCGATCGCCGTCGCTCATCGGCGCGGCGACCCACGCGCCGCACCGCTCGCGGAGCGCGGCCGTGAGCGCCGTCACGAGGCCGCCGGACCCGCGTCGGGCGACCGGCCTGCCGTCGGGCCCGGGCACGAACGTGATCGGCCCGCGGTTGGACGCCACGACGATCGCGGACTGCTCCCTCACGCGACCGACCGCAGCAGGTCGAGGTGGTCCTCGAGTTCCCGGAGGGTGAGGAACCGCTCCCGCACGCGCTCGCGGCCCGCGGCGCCGAGGGCGGCGCCGCGGGCCGGTTCCCCGACGACCTCGACGATCCGCGCGGCGCACCTCTCGACCGAATCGACGAGGAACCCCGTCGTCCCCTCCTCGATCTGGAGCCGGATGCCGCCGACGTCGCCGCCGATCACCGGACGGCCCTTCCACATCGCCTCCGCGACCACGAGGCCGAACCCCTCGCGCGTGGACTTCTGCACGACGACCGTGGCGGCGCGCTGGAACGCGTTCACCTCCAGGTCGCCGATGCCGTCGAGGTTGGTGAGCAGGTGGATGTCCGGGTCGCCCGCCGCGTGATCGGTCGCCAGGCCGAGGTAGTGGCGCCCCTCGGGATCGTCGTCGGCGAGGGCGCCGACGAGCGCGAGCTGGAGCCCGGGGACGCGCTCGCGCGCGATGCGGAACGCGTCGATCACGCCGATCGGGTCCTTCCACGGGTCGAACCGCGCGACCTGGACGACGAGCGGTCGGTCGGGGTCGACGCCGTAGTGCGCGACGATCGCGCGCACCGCCCCGGGGTCGAGGGCCGCGTTCTTCGCCGAGCGTGGATCGATCGACGGCGGGATGCACGCGACGCGCGGCCGCGTGACGCCCGGGCGCACGAAGGCCTCCGCGGTGAAGATCGCGGCGTCGTAGCGATCGACGGAGGGTTCCAGCGATTCCCAGACGGGGCGGAACGGCGTCGAGAGGTCGATGTGGCAGCGCCAGAGCCACCGGCCGGCGCGCCGACCCTCATCGGCGACCGCGTCGATGAGCGCGGCGGGCTGCGGGTCGTGCACGAGCACGAAGTCGTAGGTCTCCGTCAGCTCCGCGGCGTTCGCGGCGACGCGTTCCCAGTACCGGTCCTGCATCTCGAGCGTCCACGCGACCTCGGCGCCCTGGAGCGCGTTGTGGATCGCCTTCGTGATCGCGAAGAACTCTTCGGTCCCCTGGAACAGGGCCCACTCGACCTCGAGGCCGAGGTCGTTCAGGAGCGGGACGTGCGCGTGGAGGAGCTCCGCGACGCCGCCGCCGTAGGCGGTGCTGTTGATCTGGAGCAGGCGTGCGCCCGCGAGGGGTCGCGCCGCCTCGCGCAACCGCTCGACGCGGTCCTCGCCGGCGTCCTGCGCGTAGTCGGCGACCTGGCGTGGGTGCACGGGCACGATCGGGAGCACCGCCCGACCGTATCCACCGCACCGGATTCCGGTGCGTTGACACCTCCGGGAACCCGTCCCCACAATCGTGCCCGTGCTGAAGATCTCCCAGAAGCTCGAGTACGCGATCCGGGCGATGATCGAACTCGCCGTCCGCCGACCCTCGGGTCAGCTCGTCCCGGCGCGCGAGATCGCTGCGGCGCAGCAGATCCCGCTCCGGTTCCTCGAGCAGCAGCTGGGGGCGCTGGGGCGCGCGGGCCTCGTCGAGAGCTTCCGCGGAGCGGGCGGCGGGTGCCGCCTCGCGAAGGACCCGGACGCGATC
>JBJTHT010000100.1:0-5720 GCA_046094605.1 Actinomycetota bacterium
CACGGGTGCCGCCTCCCGCCGGAAGACGTCCGCGTCCTCCGGCGAGCCGACGACGAATCCGAAGTGCATCGGGACCGCGACGTCCGGCGCGATCGCCTTCGCGAGGCCCGCGGCCTCGCGCGCGTCCATCGTGTACGTCCCACCGATCGGCAGGAACGCCGCGTCGGCACGGACCGCATCGAGGATTTCGACCCGACCTTCTCCAAGGTGCTCGTCCGCTGGAACCCCGAGGGCGACCGCGGGATGAACGCGCGGCAGGGCGAGCGCCTCGCCCGTCTCGGCTCGTGGCTCCACGCGCACGGGCGGAAGTACCTCTTCGAGCTCCTCGTTCCCGCCGAACCCGCGCAGCTCGAGGCCGTGGGCGGCGACGCCGGCCGCTACGACCGCGACGTGCGACCGGGGCTCATGCGCCGAGCGATGGAGGAGATCCAGGCCGCAGGCATCGACCCCGACATCTGGAAGATCGAGGGCGTGGACCGGCGCGAGGACTGCGAGATGCTCGCGGGGCAGGCGCGCACCGGCGGTCGCGACGGCGTCGCGTGCGTGGTGCTCGGCCGCGGCGCCGATGACGCGGCGGTGGATCACTGGCTGCGGATGGGGCACGGCGTGCCCGGCTACATCGGGTTCGCGATCGGGCGCTCGATCTGGTGGGATCCGCTGAAGGCCTACGTCGACGGCACGATGCCGCGCGACGAGGCGGCGGCGGCGATCGCGGCGAACTACCGCCGCTTCGTGGACGTGTACGAACGGGGATGAACGGGGGGCACATGGCGGTCATCAAGACGATCGATCTGGTGGGGGTCTCGACGGAGTCCTGGGCGCACGCCGCCGAGGCCGCGCTGGCCGAGGCTGCGAAGACGATCCGCGGCATCGAGACGATGGACGTGCTCGGCACGAGCGCGGTCGTGAAGGACGGCGCGATCGCGGAGTACCACACGCAGCTCCGCATCAACTTCCGCATCGAGCGGTAGATGGCCGCAACCGTCGTCGTCGGCGCCCAGTGGGGCGACGAGGGCAAGGGGAAGGCGACCGACTACCTCGCGGACCGGATGGACCTCGTCGTCCGGTACCAGGGCGGGAACAACGCCGGCCACACGATCCTCGCGCAGGGACACACGCTCAAGCTGCAGCTGATCCCGTCCGGGATCCTCTACCCGCACATCACGAGCGTCCTCGCCGACGGGGTCGTGGTGGACCCGCGGGTGCTGCTCGAGGAGATGGATGGCCTCGCGGCGATCGGCGTGGATCCGTCGCGCCTCGTCATCTCGGGGAACTGCCACCTGATCATGCCGTACCACCTCGAGATGGACCGCGTGACGGAACGGTTCCTCGGTCGCAACGCCCTCGGAACGACGAAGCGCGGTATCGGACCCGCCTACGCGGACAAGGCCGCGCGCGTGGGGATCCGCGTGCAGGACCTCTTCGACGAGGCGATCTTCCGCGAGAAGCTCGACCTGGTCCTGCGCGAGAAGAACGCGCTGCTCACGCGGGTGTACGGCCGCCTGCCCGTGACCGCCGACCTGATCCTCGACGACTACCTGCGCTACGCCGAGCGCCTGCGCCCGCACGTCGCCGACACCGGACTCCTCGTGCACCGCGCCCTGCGCGAGGGACGCAGCGTCCTCCTGGAGGGGGCGCAGGGAACCATGCTCGACCTCGACAAGGGCACGTACCCCTTCGTGACGTCGTCGTTCCCGGTCGCCGGCTACGCGCTCGCGTCGGTGGGCATCGGTCCGCGCGAAGTGGAGCGCGTCGTCGGCATCACGAAGGCCTACGTGACGCGGGTCGGGTCGGGACCGTTCCCGACCGAGGACCGCGGTTCCGACGGGGAACGGCTGGGCCAACGCGGCCAGGAGTTCGGCACCGTGACCGGGCGCAAGCGTCGCTGCGGGTGGTTCGACGCGGTGGTGCTGCGCTACGCGGCGCGCGTCAACGGACTGACCGACCTGTTCCTCACGAAACTGGACGTGCTCTCCGGCTTCGAGCGCGTCCCGGTCGCCGTCGCCTACGAGGCCGACGGAAAGCGCTACGAGGAACTCCCGCCGAACCAGACGCTGTTCCACCGCGCGACGCCCGTGTACGAGTACCTGCCCGGGTGGCAGGAGGACCTCGCCGGCGCGCGGACGATCGACGACCTGCCCGCCGCGGCGCGCGCGTACGTGGACCGAATCGCCGACCTCGCGGGTGTGCCCGTCTCCGTCGTCTCGGTGGGCCCCGGCCGCGAGCAGAGCCTTCCGCTCGCGTAGGCCGCTGCGGTAGCATCGGCGCATCCGAGACGGAGGGGAGCGATGACCGCGACACCGAAGGTGGGCGTCCTCGTCGCATCCCCGGCGGAGGTCCCCCTCATGCGCCAGTCCGTCGCGATCCTCGAGCGCCTCGGCGTCGCGCACGAACTCCGCGAGATGTCCTCGTCGAGGAACCCCGACCTCGTGGACGAGTACGCGCGCACGGCGTTCGAGCGCGGGCTCAAGGTCCTCATCTGTACGACGGGGATCTCGGGCCACCTCGCCGCGGCCGTCGCCGCGCGCACCGTGCTGCCGGTCATCGGCGTCCCCATCGCGTCGGGCGCGATGAGCGGCGAGCAGTCGCTCTTCGTGACGGCGCAGATGCCCGCGGGCGTCCCGGTCGCCACCGTCGGCCCCGACGCCGCGGTGAACGCCGCGGTGCTCGCCGCCGAGATCGTCGGCATCGGCGACCCGGAACTCCAGGCCCAGCTCTGGCGCTTCAAGGACGACCTCGCGGAGGGTCTCCGGCTGTGATCCCGCGGTACGCGCTGCCCGAGATGGCAGCGGTCTGGTCCGACGCGTCCCGGTTCGAACGGTGGCTCGCGATCGAGGTCCTCGCGGTCGAGGCCTGGGCCGCGATCGGCGTGATCCCCGCGGCCGACGGGGCGGCGAACCGGGCACGCCCCGCCGCCGACCCCGCCGCGATCGCCGCCGCGGAGCCGCGCACCCGCCACGACGTCGCCGCCTTCGTGGCCGTCCTCGCCGCGTCGGTCGGCGAGGCGGGCCGGTGGGTGCACCACGGGCTCACCTCCTCCGACGTGCTCGACACCGCGCTCGCGCTGCAGCTGCGCGACGCGGCCGACCTCCTCCTCGGTCGCCTCGACCGGTTGATCGGCGTCCTGCGAACGCTCGCGCTCGCGCACCGCGACACCCTCATGGTCGGACGCACGCACGGCGTGCACGCGGAACCGACGACCTTCGGCCACAAGCTCGCCCTCGTCGCGTTCCGCCTCGACCGCGACCGCACGCGTCTGCGCCGCGCTCGTGCGGCCGTCGCCGTCGGCGCGATCTCCGGCGCCGTCGGCACCTACGCGGCGGTGGATCCGCGCGTCGAGGAGCACGTCTGCACGGCGCTCGGCCTGGGTCGCGTCGAGGCCTCCGACCAGGTCATCGCCCGCGATCGCCACGCGGAGTTCGTCGCGGCGCTCGCGATCTGCGCGTCCTCGCTCGACGCCGTCGCCACCGAGATCCGCCACCTCGCGCGCACGGAGGTCCGCGAGGTGGAGGAACCCTTCGCCGCCGGCCAGAAGGGTTCCTCCGCGATGCCCCACAAGCGCAACCCGGTGCGCTGCGAGCGCATCACGGGCCTCGCGCGCATCGTGCGCGCGGCGGTCCCCGTCGCGCTCGAGGACGCGGTGCTGTGGCACGAGCGCGACCTCTCGCACTCCTCCGCCGAACGCGTGATCCTGCCGGACGCGTGCTGCGCCCTCGATTTCATGCTCGCGGAACTCACCGAGATCCTCGAGGGCCTTCGCGTGTTCCCCGAGCGGATGCTCGCGAACCTCGACCTCGGCGGCGGCCTCGTCGCGTCGCAGCGCGTCCTGCTCGCGCTCGTGGAACGGGGCTGGTCGCGCGACCGCGCCTACGGGGTCGTACAGCGCGCGGCGTCGGCCGCGTGGGACGGCGGCGCGTCGGTCCGCGACGCCGGCGCGGCCGTCGCCGCGGTGGCCGGGTCGCACCCGGCCGCGGACCTCGCGGCGTGCTTCGACCCGCGCGCGGGCCTGGGGAACCTGGGCGTGGTGTTCGACCGCCTCGCGGCGCTCGAGCCCTAGCGGGGGCTACTTCCCGAAGCGCTGGTGCTGCGTCGGCACGACCGTGGTGCCGATCGCGCGGCAGGTGAGGACCGGTTCCGCGAGGAACTCCGCCGCGGACTCGGAGATGTCGAGCCTCGGCCCGCCCACCTTCCACACCTCGAACTCGCAGCGTCGCGAGGAGTTCCCCACGGTGACGATGCGGCCCGTGGCCTCGATCCAGTCGCCCGCGTAGAGCGGGGCGAGGAACTCGACGCTCTCGTAGGCGCGGAACAGGCCCTCGTCGCCGTCCTGGCGCATCGCGAGTTCCGTGATGAGGTCGCCGATGATCTCGAGCTGGCGGGCGCCGGCGACGAGGTTGCCGCCGTAGTGGGCGTCCTCCTGTCCCAGGCGCAGCCGGATGAACGCGGTCGGCATCTCCGTCATCGGACCTCCTCCACGACCTTGCCGAAGCGCACGCCGCGCAGCGGCACGTGCGCGATGGTCCCGTCCTTGCGGCGCACGACGTAGGTCGCCGCGCCCTCGTCCCACGACGCGAGGATGCCGACGACCTCCGAGAGGAACCCGTTCGGCAGCTCGTACTGGAACGACACCCGGGCGCCCACGTGGGCCGGCGTCACGAGGTTCACGCGTTCCATGCCGCGCAGGATACGACTCAGCGGGGGAGCGCGCGCAGGCGCGCGGGATCCTCGAGGAGGCCGACGAGGTCGGTGAGCGCGCGTCCGGCGTCCGCGCCGTCGAGGACGCGGTGGTCGAAGGTGAGCGACAGCGTGCAGGCGGGCCGCGCCTCGACGCGGCCATCCATGACGAGCGCGCGCGGCTCGATGACGCCCAGGGCGATCGTGACCGCGTTCGGGGGATTGAGGATCGGGGTGCCCGCCTCGGACCCGTAGGAACCGGTGTTGCTCACGCTGATCGTCGCGCGTCCGGCGCCGAGGGAACCGGCGCGCGCAGCATCGGCCACGCGGCGGATCTCGGCGGCGAGGTCGCCGATGCCGCGCGCGCCCGCGTCGGTGACGACCGGCACGACGAGCCCGCGGTCGGTCGCCGTCGCGATGCCGACGTGGACGGCGCGGTGCAGCACGATGCGGTCCTCGGCCCACTCGGCGTTCAGGAGCGGGTGCCCCGCGCAGACCTCGGCGAGTGCACGGACGACGATCGGCAGCGGCGACGTCGCGGTCTCGGCGCGGAACGCCTCGAGCGCGGTGCAGTCCACCGTTCGGAACGTCGTGACCTGGGGGACCGCCGCGGCCCGGGTGAGGGCGGCGACGATGGCGCGGCGCGTGGGGGAGACGGGGATCGCGTCGCCGCCCGTCGGGGCCGCGGCGCCGGACGCGGCGCGTTCCACGTCCTCGCGCGTCACGCGTCCGTCGGGACCGCTCCCGATCACGGCGGCGAGGTCCACGCCGAGGTCCTTCGCGAGCTTGCGCACGGCGGGTGTCGCGGAGATCGCACCGGGATCGACGGGCTCGCCCCCCACGGCGGCAACGCCGAAGACGGGTGGGGGCGAGCCCCTGGGTTCCGGTGCGATCTCCGCGACACCCGCCGTGCGCAAGCTCGCGAAGGACCTCGGCGTGGACCTCGCCGCCGTGGTCGGGAGCGGTCCCGACGGGCGCGTGACGCGCGAGGACGTGGAACGCGCCGCGTCCGGCGCCGCGGCCCCGACGGGCGGCGACGCGATCCC
>JBJTHT010000101.1:0-10187 GCA_046094605.1 Actinomycetota bacterium
CCGGGCTGGCGCGGGCCCGCCCGGCGGCGCCCCCCGCCGCCCTGCCGGATCTCGCGGCGCAGGCGGAGACCCGCCTCGCCGAGCTGCCGCCGACGGACTAGGGGCGCGCGGCTCCCACGAAGTACTCCCAGTGGATCGGGCGCACGTTCACGACGTCGCCCGGGTGGTTCGCGTCGATCATCGTCGTACGCGTCAGGTACATGCCCACGTGCGAGATCGGTGAGTAGAAGAACAGCAGGTCGCCGGGCTTGAGGTCGGCGCGGTCCACGTGCGGGAGCGTCGCGTACTGGGCCTGGGAGGAGTGCGGCAGGTAGATGCCGATCTGCGCGTACGCCCAGAGCATGAGCCCCGAGCAGTCGAACCCGTACGAGGGGTTCGCCGCGCCGAACACGTAGCGCACGCCCCGCATCGAGAAGGCCGCGTCGAGGACCCTCTGGATGCGGTCGTCCGAGACGCGCGGGGGTTCCCCGGCGTACGCGGCGGAGGAACGGATCGCGTCCTGGAAGTCGCGGTTCAGCGTCGTGTAGAGGGCACGCGCCTTCGCGACGCCGTCGAGGATCTCCTTCTTCTTCGCGGCGATGTCGTCGAGGACCTTCTTGCGTTCCGTGATCGCGTCCCGGAGCTGCGCGGCGGTCCAGTTCGCGCGCTCGCGCGCCCGCGCGGCGCGCGTCGCGAGGTCGAGGTCCGCCTGCGCGATGTTGCCGATGAACTCGAGGCGATCCGAGAAGTCGTTGAGGGAGGTCGCGTCGAAGAGCGAGAGCAGCTGGGACCCGACGGACTGGTAGGCGCGGGCGGCGTTGCGGTTCAGCGCCTTCTCGGCCGCGCTCTGGTCCACGATCGCCTGGTCGCGGGCGTCCCGGGTCTCCGCGAGACGGTCCTGGACCTTCTCGAGGGCGAGCCGGGCCTGGTTGTACTGCTCGACGTAGAGCTCGAGCTGGCGGTTGAGTTCCTCGAGCTTCCGCTTGGCCTCGGCGACCTGGGCCGCGCTGGGGGCGGCGGCCGACGGGATCGCGGGGGTGAGGGCCCCGGCCAGCAGGAGGAGGGCGACCGCCCATCGCGTCGCCTGACGTGCCCGTACGCCGCGTCTGCGTGCCTGCATGGTGGGGTGTGGATGCCGAACGGCAGCCGCGTCGAGGCTACCGAGGGGTCCGGGGGGCGTCAAACCCCTCCCGGATGCGAGGTCCTGTCGGGACGGCGGGATTCGAACCCGCGACCTCAGCGTCCCGAACGCTGCGCGCTACCAAGCTGCGCTACGTCCCGTGCGGGGGAGTCTACCGGACGGGGCCGCCGGGTAGGGAGGAGGGACCCGACCCCCCCGTCGGGCGCCCGTCGTCGCATCGGAGGTCCCCCTGCGCATCGCCCAGGTCTGCCCCCCGTGGCTCGCCGTCCCACCGAAGGGCTACGGCGGGATCGAATGGGTCGTGTCGCTCCTCGCCGACGGCCTCGCCGACGCCGGCCACGAGGTGACCCTCTTCGCGACCGGCGATTCCGTGACGCGGGCCCGCCTCGCCTCGGTCTTCGCCGCGGCGCCGGGGCCGTCGGCGATCAACGACATCGAGCTCGACGCGATCCACGCGGTCCACGCGCTGCGCGACGCGCGCGCGTTCGACGTCCTCCACGTGCACGCGCCGTTCGCGGCGCTGGCCGGCGCGGTGGCGTCGGGCGTTCCGACGGTGCACACGCTGCACGGCGCGTTCACCGACCGGATGCGCACGCTCTACCACGCGGTGCGCGACCGGGCGTGGTTCGTCGCGATCAGCGACGCGCAGCGACGTGCCAACGCGGAACTGCGGTACGCCGGTGTCGTCCACAACGGCGTGGACCTCGATGCGTATCCGCTGCGCGCCGACAAGGAGGACTACGTCCTGTTCCTCGGCCGCGCCGCGCCGGAGAAGGGATGGCTGCGCGCCGTCGAAGCGTGTCGTCGGAGCGGCGACCGACTCGTCTCCGCGGTCAAGGTGGTGACGCCGGAGGAGCGCGAGGAGTGGCAGGAGCGCGTGCGACCGGCGTTGCCGGCCGATGCCGAGGTGTACATGGAGGTGGACCACGCGCGGAAGGTGGACCTCCTGCGCGGGGCGAAGGCGGTCCTGTTCCCGATCGACTGGGAGGAACCCTTCGGCCTCGTGATGGCCGAGGCGATGGCGTGCGGGACCCCGGTCATCGCGACGCCACGGGGCTCGGTCCCGGAGGTGGTTGAGCACGGGGTGACCGGGTGGATCGTCCCGGTCGAGGGGTACGCGGGGGCGGCGGCGGCGCTCCTCGAGCGCGTGGGCGAGATCGACCCGGCGGCCTGCCGGGCCCGCGTCGCGCGATACTTCTCCCGGGCGGCGATGGTCGCCGGCTACGAGCGGGCGTACGCGCGGGCCCTGGAGGGCGACGATGGGTGAGATGCGGATCGAGTCCGACAGCATGGGGACGATCGAGGTCCCGGCGGACCGCTACTGGGGCGCCCAGACGCAGCGGTCGCTGCACCACTTCTCGATCGGCGACGACCCGATGCCGATCGAGGTCGTGCGCGCCTTCGGCGTCCTGAAGAAGGCCTGCGCGCTCGTGAACGCGCGGTCCGGGCGACTCGCGGCAGAGACCGCCGACCTGATCGTCCGCGCGGCCGACGAGGTGATCGCGGGGACCCTCGACGACCACTTCCCGCTCTCGACGTGGCAGACCGGGTCCGGGACGCAGTCGAACATGAACGCCAACGAGGTCATATCGAACCGCGCGATCGAGCTCGCCGGTGGTGTGCTGGGCAGCAAGCAGCCCGTGCACCCCAACGACCACGTGAACATGTCGCAGTCATCGAACGACACGTTCCCCACGGCGATGCACGTGGCGTCGGCGCGCGCCGTGGTGGAGCGGCTGCTCCCTTCCGTCCGCGCGCTCCGCGACGCGCTCGACGCGAAGGCACGCGCCTTCGACGACATCGTGAAGATCGGCCGGACGCACCTGCAGGACGCGGTGCCGCTCACGCTCGGCCAGGAGTTCTCCGGCTACGTCGCCCAGCTCGACGCCGCGATCGCGCGCATCGAGGCCTCGCTCCCCGGCGTCACCGCGCTGGCGATCGGGGGGACCGCGGTCGGCACCGGCCTGAACGCCCCGGCGGGCTTCGGCGAGGAGGTCGCCGCGGAGATCGCGGCGCTCACGGGACTGCCGTTCACGAGCGCGGCGAACAAGTTCGCCGCGCTCGCCGCGCACGACGACCTCGTCGCCGCGCACGGCGCGATCCGCACGCTCGCCGTCGCGCTCATGAAGATCGCCAACGACCTCCGGTGGCTGGGGTCGGGTCCGCGCAGCGGCCTCGGCGAACTGGTGCTGCCCGAGAACGAACCGGGTTCCTCGATCATGCCCGGCAAGGTGAACCCCACGCAGGCCGAGGCGATGACGATGGTCTGCGTGCAGGTCCTCGGCAACGACGCGGCGATCGCGGTCGCCGGTTCCCAGGGGAACTTCGAACTGAACGTCTTCAAGCCGGTGCTCGTGCGGAACGTCCTGCACTCGGTCGCGATCCTGGCCGACGCCTGCCGCACCTTCCGCGAGTTCTGCGTCGTGGGCATCGAGGCCGACCGCGCGCGCATCGCCGATCTCGTCGCGCGCTCGCTCATGCTCGTGACCGCGCTCGCGCCGACGATCGGCTACGACCGCGCGGCGGAGATCGCGAAGAAGGCGCACCACGAGGGCACGACGCTCCGCGAGGCGGCGCTCGCGCTCGGCTACCTCACCGCGGCCGAGTACGACGAGCGCGTGCGCCCCGAGGCGATGGTCCGCCCGAAGCCCGCGCGCTAGGCGCGGCGCGTCAGCTCGAGCACGAGGGCGGTCGGGCGCACCGCGAACCGGATCGGCGCGTACTTGCTCGTGCCGAGTCCGGGCGAGAGCGACAGCACCGAACCGCCCATCCGCAGGAGCCCCGACGCCGCGCGCCGCGGCATCGCGGAGTTCGTCACGAGCGGCCCGAGGAACGGAACCGCGAGCTGGCCGCCGTGCGTGTGACCGGCGAGCAGTAGGTCGTAGCCGCAGGCCGCGGCCTCCGGCGCGCTGTCGGGGGAGTGCATCACGGCCACGCCGAAGCGGTCCGGCGAACGCCGAGGCGCCACGCGCAGGTCGTGGCGGCGGATGTGGGCGTCGTCGAGGCCGAGGAGCTCCACGGGGAGGCCGGCGATCTCCACGTCGGTCCGCGTGTTCGTGAGGTCGCTCCAACCGTCGGCGGCGAGCCGACGCACGAGGTCCTCGCTCGGCCCGCGTTCCGCGCGCCGCGAGCGGCGCAGGCGGTGGGGCACGAAGTAGCGCAACGGGTTGGACGGGCGCGCCACGTAGTAGTCGTTCGAACCGAGGACGAACCACGATGCGACGCGGCCTCGCGTCGGGCGCACGAGGTCGACCGCGCGCTCGACGGCCTGCGGTTCCGCGAGGAAGTCGCCCGTCACGACGGTGACGTCGGCGGTCGGGAGCGAGGCGAGGAACCGCGCCTTCGCGCGATCCCCGCGCACGACGTGCAGATCGGAGAGGTGGAGGATCGTCAGGGTCGCGGGCCCAGTCGCCGGTAGGATGGCGACGCGCCGTCGGACGACGCGGAACCAGCGCCGTTCGACGACGACGCCGTACGCGATGGCCACCGCGCCGACCGCGACGACGGCGGGCAACCACGGCACCGACGACCACACGGGCCACGACACGGGATGGGAGTCTACGTGGGCGAACTCAAGGACCGACTGCGCGGGGAGACCGTCGCCGCGATGAAGGCGGGCGACAAGGTCCGCACCGGCGCGCTGCGCATGCTCGCGGCCGCCATCACGAACCGCGAGAAGGAGCTCCTCCACGACCTCTCCGACGACGAGGTGCGCGAGGTCGCCGCCAAGGAGGTCAAGAAGCGGGCGGAGTCGATCGAGGCCTTCGACGGCGCGGGACGCACCGACCTCGCCGACAAGGAACGTGCGGAGCGGGAGATCCTCGCTCCCTACGCGCCCGAGCAGATGCCCGAGGCGGAACTCGACGCCATCATCGACGCCGCGATCGCCGCGACCGGCGCGTCATCGCCCCAGGAGATGGGCAAGGTCATGGGCCAGGTCATGGCCAAGGCCAAGGGGCGCGTGGACGGCGGGGTCGTGCAGACGAAGGTCCGCGCGCGGCTCGGCGGCTAGCAGGGGATCCCGACCGCGTCGCCGCACGGCGGCGGTGACGTGGCCGGGTCGGTCGTCACGGCGCGGAGCGTCGCCCAGAGGGTGACCTGTCCCGACGAGAGCGTGGGCGAACCGGGATCGGGGCTCTGTCGTTCCACGAACCAGGTCTTCCCGGCGATGTCGGCGCCCGTCGGGTAGATCACGCGGATCGTGAAGCCGTAGGACTGCAGCGTCGCGATCGCTTCGAGGATGGGCAGCCCGGTCAGATCGGGGACGCCGATGCCCGATCCCGCGGGCCCGACGTCGGTGCCGATCGCGACGGTGAGCGTCACGACGGACCCCGCCGGGAGGACGGTGCCGGCCGCGGGCGTCTGTCCGAGGATGACGTCGCGCGTCCCGGTCCCGCGTTCCACGAAGACCGTCGAGAACGCGACGAGCGCCGAACGCGCCTCCGCGACCGACATCCCGAGCACGTTCGGCACGGTGCCGTTGATGCCCGCGGGTGCCGGCGGGAACTCCTCGACGGGCATGCCGGCGACGGCCGTCTCCATGAAGGTGTGCCAGAGCGGCGCGGCGAGGGTTCCGCCGAACACCGAGCGGCCGAAGTAGGCGTCCATGGGGATGTTCGCCGAGGGGAACCCGATCCACACCGCCGTCGCCACCTGCGGGGTGTAGCCCGCGAAGTAGACGTTCGTGTAGTCGGACCCGGTACCGGTCTTGCCCGCGACCGGACGGTCGAGCCGCGCGGCGGTTCCGGTCCCGCCGTTCACCACGCGCTGGAGCATCGCGGTGACCAGGTGCGCGACGTCGGGTTCCACGACCTGCTCGCAATCGCTCGTGTGCTCGTAGATCGGGTCGCCGTCGGAGAGCTCGATCCGCGCGATCGCGTAGGGCGAACAGTGCACGCCCTCGTTGGCGAGCGTGGCGTACGCGCTCGCCATCTCGAGCGTCGACACCTCCTCGACGCCGAGGGTGATCGAGGGGACGGCGTCCAGGTCGGAGGTGATCCCGAGGCGATGGGCCATGTCGACGATGCGCTCGGGGCCGATGTCCAGCGCGAGCTGCGCGAACACGACGTTCACCGACTCGGCGGTCGCCGCCCACAGGTCGATGGGTCCGCCCGCTCCCTCCTCCTCGGCGTTGCGCACGCAGCCGTCCTCGCTCTTCCACCGCGGGTCGCAGTAGGGCGAGAGGCTCTCGTAGGTCTTCGTCGGCGGGACGCCGGCCTCGATCGCCGCCGCGAGCGTGATCGCCTTGAACGCCGACCCGACCTGGCGCCGCCCGCGCCACACGAGGTCCAGCTTGTCGCGCTTGTAGTTCTTGCCCGAGAGCATCGTGCGGATCGCACCGTCGTTGGCGTCGAGGGAGACGAGGGCGACGTCGGGACCGACCCCGGCGTCGGGGCTCAGGTCGGTGTCCTCGACCACCGCCTTCTGCGCCGCACGCTGCCACGAGGGCATGAGCGTCGTGTGGATGTCGAGGCCACCTTGGTAGATCGTGTGCACGCGCTGGTCGTACGTCGTGCCGAGGACGTCGAACCGATGGTCGTCCATGTCGAGCATCGAGCGCGTGAGGAAGAAGACGAAGAACGGCTGCACCCGCTTGCGCGACTGTCCGGCGCCGCGGTGGAGCTCGATCGGGGTTCCCTTTGCGGCCTCGACCTCGGCGTCCGAGGCCCATCCCAGTTCGTCCATGCGCGACAGGACGAGGTCGCGCCGGTCGCGGGCGTCGTCGGGGTGCGCGATCGGGTCGTAGGTGGCCGGCGAGCGGATCAGTCCGGCGAGGAGCGCCGCCTGCGGCAGGCTCAGGTCGCTCGCGGGGATGCCGAAGTAGTAGCGGGAGGCCGTCCCGATGCCGTAGACGCCGTTCCCGAAGTACACCTCGTTCAGGTAGAGCGCGAGGATCTCGTCCTTCGTGTAGCGCTTCTCGAGGCGGATACCGATCGCCATCTCCTGGAACTTCCGCGAGAACGTCTGCCGCGAATCGCCGATCACGGCCTTCTTCACGAGCTGCTGGGTGATCGTGGACCCTCCCTGCGTGATGTCGCCCGCCGCGAGGTTCGCGAGCACCGCGCGCACGATCGACGTCACGTTCACCGCCCCGTGTTCGTAGTAGCCGTCGTCCTCGATGGCGAGGACCGCGTCGCGGGCGACCTGGGGGATGTCCTCGAAGGAGACGATGTCGCGGTCCTCGTCGAGGTACAGGCTCGAGAGGACCGACCCGTCCGCCGCGTAGATCGTGGAGCGCTCGGGGAACCCGGGGACGCGCGAGAAGCCCGCCCCCGCGAGGTCGAGGCGACGTTCGACGGCGCGCATCGTGTCGCCGACCGTGATGGCGACGGGCAGGAACGCGAACGCGACGGCGATCGCCGCGAGGACCATGGTCATCGCGAGCACCGCGGGGAGCGCGGGGTCGACGTCGGTGGGGACGAGCGCGCGGAGTTCCTCGCGAAGGGGACGCGTGCGGGGCGTGCGTGCCACGATCCCGTCAGGATACGGCGCGCCGCGCGCCGCAGGTACGATGCGGCCATGCGCCGCGTCCTCGCGTCCGTCGTGCTGCTCGCGGCGCTCCTCGCGGGTGGGAGCGCGCTCGCGGCGCCGGCGACGCCGACCGTCATCGTCGTGCAGGTCGCCGGCCCGATCGACACGGTCGTCGAGGCCTATCTGCTCGCGGCGCTCGAGCGCGCGGAGTCGGAGGGCGCGACGCTCGCGATCCAGCTCGACTCGCCGGGGACCCTCGACGTGGAACCGGTCGCGCTCGCGACGCGCATCCACGAGGCGTCGGTGCCCGTGCTCGTGTGGGTCGGGCCGACGCCGGCGGAGGCGGCCGGCGCGGCGCTGCTCCTCGTGCGCGCGGCGAGCCTCGCGGGCGTCGCGCCGGGCGCCGCGGTCGGTCCCCTGCTCCCGCTCGACGTGGCGCGGCCGGCCGCGAGCGAACCCGGCCTCGACGCCACGCTCGCGCGCTGGGCGAGCGAACGCGGACGCACGTCGCCGACGGCGGAACCGACGGAGGCGCTCCCGGCCCAGGCGGCGATCGACGCGGGCCTGGTCGAGGTCGCGGCGCCGGCCATCACCGACTTCCTCGCCGCGGTCGACGGACGCACGGTGACGACCGCGGACGGCGACGCGGTCCTGCGGACCCGCGTCGCCGTCCGCGAGGGCGAGTCGCCCGTCGAGGTCCGCTTCACGTCGCTCGGTCCGTGGGAACGGATCCTCCACGCGTGCGCGACGCCGTCGACGATCTTCCTCCTGCTCGTCGTCGGGTTCGCCGCGATCGCGTTCGAGGTGACCCAGCCCGGATTCGGCTTCGCCGGGTTCAGCGGCATCGCCGCGCTGGGGCTCGCCGTCTACGGGCTCACCGTCGTGCCGTGGTCGGTCCCCGGCCTCGCGCTCCTGGTCCTGGGCGTCGGCGGCCTCACGGCCGACGTCGCGCTGCGGCGTCTCGGGTGGCTCTCCGCGATCGGCATCGCCGGGTTCCTCGCGGGTTCGATCCTCGCGTTCCGCGGCGTCGCGCCCGCGATCGCCATCTCGCCGTGGTTCCTCGGTGGCGCGACGGTGGCGTCGGTCCTCTACTACGGTTTCGCGCTCACGGTCGCCGCGCAGTCCCGTGACCGCATCGTCTCCGCGCAGCAGGGCCTCGTCGGCCTCGTCGGCGAAGCGCGCACCGACCTCACGCCCGAGGGCGGTGTGCACGTGAAGGGCACGATGTGGCGCGGCCGTTCCACGGGTGGAACGATCCCCGCCGGGACGCGGATCCGCGTGCGCGGCCTCGACGGTCTCGTGCTCCGCGTCGAGGCGGAACCGGGTGCACCCCTGTCCGTCGAGGACGAGGAGGAGGAGGCGTGAGCCGCATCGAGGAGGCGCTCCAGCGCCTCGGCATCGAGCTCCCGCCTGCGCCCGCGCCGGTCGCGTCCTACGTGCCGGTGCGCATCGCGGGGACCCTGGCGTTCGTCTCGGGGCAGCTGCCGTTCGAGGACGGGAAGGTCGCCCTCGTCGGGCGCGTCGGCGACGACGTCACGGTCGAGGCCGCCGCGGCGGGCGCGCGACGGTGCGCGCTCCAATCTCTCTCGGCGCTGCGCGACGCGCTCGGTTCCCTCGATCGCATCACCGGCATCGTCCAGCTCTCGGTGTTCGTCGCGTCCGCGCCCGGGTTCACGCAGCAGCCCGCCGTCGGCAACGGCGCGAGCGACGTGCTCGTGGAACTCCTCGGCGACGCGGGGCGTCACGCCCGCGTGGCGGTCGGGGTGCAGGAACTCCCGCTCGGCGCCGCGGTCGAGGTCGCGGTCGTCGCGGCGATCGACTAGCGCGCGAAGCGCAGGTCGCCCTCGCGGCGCGTCGCCCTCGCCGCGTCGAGGTGTTCCACGAGGGGAACCGCGAACCGTCGGCTCGTCCCGAGCGCCTCGCGGAGCGCGCTCACGGTGATCCCGGCATCGCCCGCATCGCGGATGCACGCGAGCGCCCGTTCGACGAAGCCCGAGGTCACGACGAGCGTCGGCGCGATGCGTACGAGGAGCCCGGCCCGCACCGCGGCGTCGATCGCCGCGCGCGGGACGCCGGCGCCGAGGAGATCCGGGATCGTCGGCGGCGTCGCGCCGCCGGTCTCGACGAGCGTGACCGCGCGGCGGAGCACGGGGTCGTCGCCCGACGGTCGGTGCGACGGCAGGCGCAGGAACGCGCCGTCACGTGTGATCACGCCGCGGTCCTCGAGGAGGCGGAGCGCCGCGTCGGCCGCGTCGCGGTCGCGCGCGACGGCGCGTTCCTGCGGCTGCCGTCGCACCGTCCGTCGGGCGACGACCCCGCGCTGCGACGCGCGGTCACGCTGGTCGAGACGGGCGGCGCGACGCCCCCGACGATCCCCGACCTCCTCGCCGCGGGCGTCCCCCGCGCGGCGATCGACGCCGCGGTGCGGGCCGGGCTCCTCGTACGCATCGCGCCGACACTCGTCGTGACCTCGGGCTTCGTCGAACGGGCGCTCGCGTGCATCCGCGATGCGGGCGATGCCGGGATCACCGTGAGCGCGCTCCGCGAGGCGCTCGGGACGAGCCGACGGTTCGCGGTTCCCCTCGTGGAACACCTC
>JBJTHT010000102.1:0-8516 GCA_046094605.1 Actinomycetota bacterium
CGTCGCGGGGAGTATAGGCCGGCCGAGGGGCCCGTCAGGCGTCGCGGACCCGGGCCCGCAGCTCGGCGGCGGCGGCCGCGGGGTCGGGCGCCGGGAAGAGCCCCGACGCCGCGACGAGGACCGTGGCGCCGGCCTCCACACACCGCCGCGCGTTGTCGAGCTTCACGCCGCCGTCGATCTCGAGGCCGGCGCCACGGTCCTCGTCGCGGCGTCGGCGATCTTCCAGGCGCCCGACCCGGCGGCCGCCGCGGCCGAGTTGCGGGCCCTCGTCCGGGACGCCTGAGCCGCCCGCCCGCCGGCCTGCCTCTACTCCCCTCGAAGTCCGTCTTCGGGGCGGGGTGCGAATCCCCACCGGCGGTGAGAGTCCGCGACCCCTCGGCAGCCAGCCGGGGGTGGACCCGGTGAAACTCCGGGACCGACCGTGACAGTCGGGATGAGAGAGGACGGTCGAGGTCGCGGGGCGTCGTGCCCCGTCGACCCGATGCGCCCGTGCGCGCCGCCCCGGGAAAGGGAACCGTGGGCCACGACGTGCAGATGCGGCGAGCGATCGATCTCGCGCGCCGCGGCGTGGGAACCGTCTCGCCGAACCCGCCGGTGGGCGCCGTCGTCGTCGACGCGGACGGCGCGGTCGTCGGCGAGGGCTGGCCCCCCCGCCCCGTGGACCCCCCCGCGGAGGTGCACGCGCTCGGGGCCGCGGGCGCCCGCGCCCGCGGCGCCACCCTCTACTGCACGCTCGAGCCCTGCGCGCACGTCGGACGGACGCCCCCGTGCTGCGACGCGATCGTCGCCGCGGGCATCGCTCGCGTCGTCGTCGGGACGCGCGATCCGAACCCGATCGTGGACGGTCGAGGCATCGCGCGCCTGCGCGAGGCCGGCATCGAGGTGGTCGAGGGCGCGCTCGCCGACGAGGCGACACGGCTGATCGAGGCCTTCACCCGCCACGTGCGCACGGGCATGCCCTTCGTCACGTGGAAGGTCGCGATGAGCCTCGATGGTCGGATCGGGGCGGCCGACGGTTCCTCGCGCTGGATCACCGGTGATGCCGCGCGGGAGGACGTCCACCGCCTGCGCGCCGCCAACGACGCCATCGTCGTCGGCTCGGGCACCGCGCTGACCGACGATCCGGCGCTCACCGTGCGCGTCGCGGGGGAGCACCGCGCGCCGCTGCGGGTCCTCGTCGACGGACGCGGTCGCGTCCCGGCGACCGGCCGCCTCTTCGATCACGCCTCGCAGACCCTCGTCGCGACCACGCATGACGTGGACGCCGCGGCCCGTGCCGACTGGATCGCGACCGGCGCGGAGGTCGTCGAGTTCCCCGGTGAGGGTGGTCGCGTGCCGCTCCACGACCTCTTCGCCCATCTCGGCAAGCGCGAGGTGCAGTCCGTGCTCCTCGAGTCCGGACCGACGCTCGCCTGGTCGGCGGTCGCCGACGACCTCGTGGACCGCGTCGTGGTCTACGTGGCGCCGCTCCTCCTCGGCGGTGCGGGCGCGCCGTCGCCGCTGGGCGGCGACGGGTTCGCCCCGGTGGGGGCCGGCCGGCGACGCGTGATGGGCGACGTGACGACGATCGGCGACGACGTCCGGATGGAGGCCCATGTTCACCCGGTTCGTTGAGGCCCTCGGCGAGGTGCGGGCCGACGGCCCGCGACTTCGCATCGCCACCTCGCTCGCGGCCAGCGCGGGGCTGGGCGACTCGATCGCGGTGGATGGCGTCTGCCTCACGGTCGCCACGCGCGAGGACGACGTCGTCGGGTTCGATCTCTCCGCGGAGACGCTGGCGCGGACCGGCCTCGGCGGCCTGCGCGCGGGCGACGCGGTCAACCTCGAGCGACCGCTGGCGGCGGACGGCCGCTTCGGCGGGCACATCGTGCAGGGCCACGTGGACGGGGTCGGCACGGTGGTGCGCCTCGAGCGCACCCCGACCGGCGCGACGCTCACCGTCGAGGCGCCCGCGGGCCTCGCGCGCTACCTCGTGGAGAAGGGATCGGTCGCCGTGGATGGCGTGAGCCTGACGGTCGCCCGACTGGACGGGGCGACCTTCGACGTCGCGCTCATCCCGCACACGCTGGAGGTCACCACCCTCGGGGCCGTCGGGTCGGGCGACCTCGTCAATCTGGAGGTCGACGTGATCGCGAAGTACGTGGAATCGATGCTCGATCGGAGGAGCCATGGCTGAGACGACGGACCGGAGCGTGTTCGCGACCATCGAGGAGGCGCTCGAGGAACTGCGGGCGGGACGCATGCTGATCGTGGTGGACGACGCCGACCGCGAGAACGAGGGCGACTTCGTGATGGCGGCGGAACATGCGACGCCCGAGGCGGTGAACTTCATGGTCACGCACGGCCGCGGCATCGTCTGCATGCCGACGACGGGGGAACGCCTCGAGGAACTGCGCATCCCGCTGATGGTGTCGAAGAACAACGAGAGCCACGGCACCGCCTTCGCCGTCTCGATCGACATCGAGGGCCGCACGACGACCGGGACGAGCGCCTACGACCGTGCCGCCACCGCGCGCGCCGTGACGGACCCGACCCTCTCGCCCAACGACGTGCGCATGCCCGGGCACGTGTTCCCGCTGCGCGCCGTCGAGGGCGGCGTCCTGCGGCGTGCCGGCCACACGGAGGCGACGGTGGACCTGATGCGGCTGGCCGGCCTGTTCCCCGCCGGGGTGCTCTGCGAGGTCCTGAACGAGGACGGGTCGATGGCCCGCCTGCCGGAACTGGCCGCCGTGGCCCGACGCCACGGCCTGAAGCTCATCTCGATCGCCGACCTGATCGCCTATCGGCGCCACACGGAGAGCCTCGTGCACGAGGTGGCCGCGGCCTCCGTCCCGACGACGGTCGGCACCTTCCGCGCCGTGGCCTACGAGAGCGACCTCGACGGGCGGATCCACGTCGCCCTCGTCATGGGCGAGGTGGGCGACGGCGAGGACGTCCTCGTGCGGGTGCACTCCGAGTGCCTGACCGGCGATGTGTTCGGGTCGCTGCGATGCGACTGCGGCGACCAGCTGCACGCGGCGATGGAACGCGTCGCCGCGGAGGGTCGCGGCGTCGTGCTCTACGTCCGCGGCCACGAGGGGCGCGCGATCGGGCTCGCGCACAAGCTCCGGGCGTACGGGCTGCAGGAACAGGGCCTCGACACCGTCGAGGCCAACGCGGAACTCGGATTCCCCCCCGACCCGCGGGACTACGGCGTCGGCGCGCAGATCCTCGTGGACCTCGGCGTCCGCTCGATGCGCCTGCTCACGAACAACCCGGCCAAGCGGGCGGGCCTCGAGGGCTACGGCCTCTCGATCCGCGAGCGGGTGCCGCTCGAGATCCCGGCCAACGCCGAGAACATCGGGTACCTGCGCGCCAAGCGCGAGAAGCTGGGTCACCTGCTCGACAACCTCGAGCCGATCGCGGGGGAGCGCCCGTGACGGAGTTCCGCGGGGACCGCACGTCCGACGGACGGCGATTCGCCGTCGTCGTGTCGCGGTTCAACGAGGGCGTCACGTCGGCGCTCCTGCAGGGCGCCCGCGACGAGGACGTGGACGTCGCCTGGGTCCCCGGCGCCTTCGACATCCCGATCGTCGCCCACCGCCTGGCCGCCACGGGCGCCTACGCCGGGGTCGTCGCCCTCGGCGCCGTGATCCGGGGCGAGACCGCCCACCACGAGGTGGTGGCCCACGCAGCGGCCGACGGGATCCGGCAGGCCTCCGCGGAGACCGGGGTCCCCATCGCCCTGGGCGTGATCTCGGCCGAGAACCTGGCCCAGGCGGAGGCACGGGCCGGAGGGTCGGCGGGCAACCGGGGCTACGACGCCGCCGCGGCCGTCCTCGAGGTGGCCTCCCTCCTCGGGAGGCTCCCCTAGCGGTCCGGAGCGCCGGGTGCTAGGCTCCGCCGCGGCTCGGCACGGGCCGGGCGCGGCACAGGAGGCTGGAGTGGCAGAGCGCGGTACGGTCAAGTGGTTCAGCAACGAGAAGTGGTTCGGCTTCATCTCGCGCGAGGGTGCGGACGACGTGTTCGTGCACTTCTCGGCGATCACCGGTGAGGGATACAAGAGCCTCAACGAGGGACAGGCCGTCGAGTTCGACGTCGTCGACGGACCCAAGGGCAAGCAGGCAGCGAACGTCCGCGCCGTCTAGCCCCGCTCCCGGGGGCCCATCGACACCCGTCGGTTCCCCCTCCTATACTCGAGCGGTCCACACACAGATCTGGTTCCGGCACGCCCGGAACCGTGTTCGGAAAGGGTGATGCGGAGTCTCGGCTGATCCAAGGATCAACGATCGGATCCGATCGGCGCAGGTGCGGCTGGTCGGACCCGACGGGGCGCAGATCGGCGTCGTCTCGACGCAGGATGCGCTCCGCAGGGCACAGGACCTGGACCTCGATCTGGTTGAGGTCGCGCCGCTCGCGAACCCGCCCGTGGCCCGCATCATGGACTACGGGAAGTTCAAGTACGAGCGCGACATCAAGGCCAAGGAGGCGCGCAAGCGCCAGGCCCGGGTCGAGGTCAAGGAGATCAAGTTCCGCCCGAAGATCGACACGCACGACTACGACACGAAGAAGGGTCACGTCGAGCGGTTCCTGCGGGCGGGATCGCGGGTGAAGGTCACGATCATGTTCCGGGGCCGGGAGATGTCCCACACGGAACTGGGTCGGCGGATCCTCGACCGGTTGGTGGAGGACCTCGCCGAGATCGCGACCGTCGACGCGGTCCCGAAGCAGGATGGGCGCAACATGATCATGGTGCTCGCTCCGTCCAAGAAGCAGGCGACGAAGGTCGCCGAGCCGGCGTCGCAGGACGCGCCGGCGTCGTGAGGAGGTAGTTCGATGCCGAAGGTCAAGACCCACCGGGCCACCGCGAAGCGCTTCCGCGTGACGCGCAACGGCAAGGTGCTGCACCGGAAGGCGTCGGGCAACCACATGCTGACCAAGAAGAGCGGCGGCCAGCGTCGTCGCATCGAGGGCATGGCCGTCGTGCCGGGCCGCGAGGCCCGCACCGTCAAGCGCCTGCTCGGGAGGTAGGGGGCCATGGCCAGGGTCAAGCGTTCCGTCAACGCACGCAAGAAGCGCCGCGAGGTCCTGCGGCAGGCCAAGGGCTACTTCGGGTCGCGCTCCCGGCGCTACCGCGTCGCGAAGGAACAGGTCATGCACTCCGGTCGCTACGCGTTCAACGACCGTCGCGACCGCAAGGGGCAGTTCCGCCGCCTGTGGATCGTGCGCATCGGCGCCGCCGCGCGCGCGAACGGCCTCTCGTACTCCACGTTCGTGCACGGCCTCGGCCTGGCGGGCGTCGAGCTCGACCGCAAGATCCTCGCGGACCTCGCCGTTCGCGACCCCGAGGCGTTCGCGCAGCTCGCGACGACCGCCAAGCAGGCTCTCGACAGCGCCGCCTGAGGCGCGCGACGGGGGAGGCCCCGTGATCTCCTCGCCCCGGAACCCGCGGGTCGCCGCCGCGCTCCGTCTCGCACGCCGCGCGTTCCGCGACGAGGACCGCGCGTTCCTCGCGGAGGGAGCCCAGGCCGTCGGCGAGGCGCTCGCGGTCGGTGCGATCACCACCCTCTACTGCGTCGATCCGGCGCATCCCCTGGCCATCCGCGCGCGGGACGCCGGGGTCGAGGTCGTCCACGTCGCCGAGGCCGTGATGGCCAAGCTGACCGCGACGGTCACGCCGCAGGGGATCGTGGCCGTCGCGCCGTTCCGCGACGTCGCGCTCGGGGGGCTCCCGTCGCGACCGGCCTGCGTGGCGCTGCTCCACGAGGTGCGCGACCCGGGGAACGCGGGGACGGTCCTGCGCTCCGCCGACGCCGCGGGCGCCGACGCGGTCGTCTTCACGGCGACCTCCGTGGACCCCTACAACCCCAAGGCGGTGCGCGCCTCTGCGGGGTCGATCTACCACCTCCCGGTCGATCGGAGCGCGGCCTCGCCGTCTACGCGATGGCGGCCGACGGCGAGGTGTCCCTCGACGACGCCGACCTCGCGCGGCCGGTGGCGTTCCTCTTCGGCAACGAGGCCGCGGGGCTCCCGCGCGAGGTGCGCGACCTCGCGGACGCGGCCGTGCGCGTCCCGATCGACCCGCGGGCGGAATCGCTCAACCTGGCCGCCGCGGCGACCGTGTGCCTGTTCGAATGGGCCCGTCGGCGACGGGCTGGACGCTAGACTCCGCGCCATCGTGGAACCCACCGAGGCCAGGCGCACGCTCGAGGCCGAGCGCGACCGCGGGCTGGGTCTGATCGCGGCCGCCGACTCCCTCGAGGCGCTCGAGGCCGCCCGGGTCTCGGTGATCGGCAAGAAGTCCGCCTACAGCGCCGTGCAGAGGTCGCTCGGTTCGCTCTCGCCCGAGGGTCGCCGTGAGGTCGGCGGCCTCGCGAACGCGGTCCGCGACGCCCTCGAGGCGGCGCTCGCCGCTCGGCGGGACGCGCTCGAGGGCGCTTCGGATGCCGGCCTCCTCGCATCCGACGCGCTCGACATGACGCTCCCGGGTCGCGCGCCGCGTCCCGGTTCCCTGCATCCCCTCACCATCGTGGAGCGTCAGATCGTCGGGGTGTTCACGCGGATGGGCTACCGCGTCGCCGAGGGGCCCGAGATCGAGGACGACTGGCACAACTTCGAGGCGCTCAACATCCCCGCGGACCATCCCGCGCGCACGCTGAAGGACTCCCTCTACGTGGACGTCCCGGCGCGGCCGGGCCTGCTGCTGCGCACCGAGACATCGGCCGTGCAGATCCGCACGATGGAGACGCACGAGCCGCCCATCTACGTCGTCGCGCCGGGGCGTACGTACCGCCGCGAGGCCGTCGACGCGACGCACCTCTCCGTGTTCCACCAGGTCGAGGGGCTCGCGGTCGCCGAGGGCATCTCCTTCGCCCACCTCAAGGGCACGCTCGAGGCCTTCGCGCGGGAGGTGTTCGGTCCCGCCGTCACGATCCGCCTGACGCCCGACTACTTCCCCTTCGTGGAACCCGGGTGCCAGGTCGCCGTCTCCTGCTTCCTCTGCGGGGGTGTCGGCTGTCGCACGTGTGGGAGCGGCTGGATCGAGCTCCTCGGCGCCGGCATGGTGCATCCGAAGGAACTCGAGAACGTCGGCTACGACCCCGAGCGCTACACGGGCTTCGCCTTCGGGATGGGCATCGAGCGCGTCGCCATGGTGCGCTACGGCATCCCCGACATGCGGATGCTCGTCGAGGGCGACGTCCGGTTCCTCGAGCAGTTCCAGGGGGTCGCGTGAAGATCGTCCTGTCGTGGCTGCGCGAGTCGTGCCCGACCGATCTCTCGGCCGAAGACCTCGCGGAACTCCTCACGCGCAAGGGCGCCGAGGTGGAGTCGGTCCGCCGTCCGTGGGAGGGGCTGAGCGGCGTCATCGTCGCGCGCGTCCTCGAGGTGAGCGACCACCCCAACTCGACGAAGCTCTGCCGCGCGCGCGTCGACACGGGGAGCGGGGAACTCGAGCTCGTCGTGGGCGTGCGCAACATGCGGGTGGGCGACCACGTGCCGCTCGCTGCACCGGGCGCTCGGGTCCCCGTCCTCGCCGAACCGCTCGGACGTCGCGAGATCCGCGGCGTCGTCTCGAACGGGATGCTCTGTTCGGAGCGGGAACTCGGTCTCGCCGACATCCACGAGGGCATCCTCATCCTTCCGACCGACATCGCGCCGGGGACCGATCTCAAGGCGTACCTCGGCCTCGATGACGCGGTCCTCGACATCGAGGTGACGCCCAATCGCCCGGACTTCCTCTCCGTGGTCGGTGTCGCGCGCGAGGTCGCGGCGGCCACCGGTGTCCCGTTCACCCCGCCGCCCACCGCGGTCCGCGAGGCGAAGGATGCGGCCTCCGCGGCGGCCCGCGTCACGGTCGACGACCCCGATCGCTGTCCGCGCTACCTCGCGCGCATCCTCGAGGCGCGCGGCGATGCGGCCTCGCCGCTCGTCGTGCAGGCCCGACTCACGGCGGCCGGCATGCGGCCGATCTCCGCGATCGTCGACGCGACGAACTACGCGATGCTCGAACTGGGCCAGCCGCTCCACGCCTTCGACCTGGACCGCCTCGGCGGACACGCGATCCACGTGCGACGCGCGCGCTCGGGGGAGCGCCTCACGACCCTGGACGGCATCGACCGCGCGCTGACGGATGACGACCTGCTGATCTGTGACGCCGACGGACCGGTGGCCGTGGCCGGCGTGATGGGCGGCGCATCGGCGGAGGTCTCCGACGCCACCTCGCGCGTGCTGCTCGAGGCCGCATCCTTCGAGCGCGGGGGCGTGCAGCGCACGCGCCGGCGGCTCGACCTGTCCACCGAGGCATCGATGCGGTTCGAGCGCGGCGTGGACCCCGAGGCGCCGGCGCTCGCCGCCGACCGGGTCGCGCACCTGCTCCAGGCATGGATCGGCGCCACCGTGCGCGACGGTGCCATCGACGTCGGCGGTGCGCCGCCGCGCCGCCGCGTCGCGGTGCGTCCGGCGCGCGCGCCCGCGCTGCTCGGCTACGCCGGCGCACCCGCGGACGCGCGCGCCGCGTTCACGGGCCTCGGGATGGC
>JBJTHT010000103.1:0-3329 GCA_046094605.1 Actinomycetota bacterium
CCGTCGGTGAAGAGGCGCGCGCGGTCACCGGCGATGAGGACCTGGCCGTTGGAACCGGTGAACCCCGTCAGGTAGCGGACGTTCGACAACCGCGTGACCCAGAGCGCGTCCACGCCCGCCTCGGGCAACAGCGCCGCGAGCCGGCGACGCCTCAGCGCGTGGTCCACGGCAACGCCTCCAGCGCGAGGTGGTAGACGCCGGCACCTGCGCCCACGATGACGGCCGCGGCGTGCGGCGAGACGACGGATGCGTGGCGGAACGGTTCCCTGGCGTAGATGTTCGTCATGTGCACCTCGACGAGCGGCACCGCACAGGCCGCGGCGGCCTCGCCCACGGCCGAAGCGTAGTGGGTCAGGGCGCCCGGGTTCGCGATCACGGCGTCGAACCCCTCCGCCGCCGCGCCGCGGATCCACGCGACCACGTCGGTCTCGTCGTCGGACTGGCGCCAGGTCACGGCGTGGCCCAGGCGCGTCGCCCGCTCGGTGACCTCGAGCTCGATCTCCGCGAGCGTCTGCGACCCGTAGAGGTGCGGTTCGCGTTCCCCGAGCCGGCCGAGGTTCGGCCCCAGGACGTAGAGCACCTTCACGCGGCCACCGCCGCGTAGGCCGCACGGATCGCGTCCTCGCCGACGCCCTCCACGACGCGGGCCCGGCCGATCGCCTCCAGCAGCACGAAGCGCACACCGCCCGCGTACTTCTTGTCCAGACGCAGCGCGGCGAGCACCTCCTCGACGTCGGGGAGTCCTGCGGCGTCGCCGAGGCCGAGCCGCGCCAGGAGCCCGTCGTGCGCCTCGACGACATCGGCGTCGGCGATGTCGAGGACGACCGCGAGGCGCGCGGCGAAGCGCATCCCGACGGCGACCGCCTCACCGTGCGAGCGACCGCGGAACCCGCCGAGGCGTTCGAGCGCGTGACCGAGCGTGTGTCCGTAGTTGAGGACCATCCGCGCATCGGCGTCGCGCTCGTCGACGGCGACGACCTCGGCCTTGGCTCGCGCGGCGCGCGCGACGAGCGTCTCGAGGACGGCCGCGTCGCGGGCGAACGCTCGCGACGCGTCGGCACCGAGGACCTCGAGGAGGGCCGGGTCGAGCGTCAGCGCGACCTTCACGACCTCGGCGAGTCCGGACCGGAGGTCCGCGTCGGACAGGGATGCCAGGGTCTCGACGTCGGCGAGGACGGCGACGGGCTGGTGGAAGGCGCCCACGAGGTTCTTGCCCTCGGGGAGGTTCACGGCGGTCTTGCCGCCGATCGCGGCGTCCACCTGGGCGAGGAGCGTCGTCGGGACCTGGACGAAGGGGACCCCGCGCATGTACGTGGCCGCGACGAAGCCCGCGACGTCTCCGGTCGACCCGCCCCCGAGGGCGACCACCGGATCGTCGCGGTGCGCCTCGCGGGCCGCGAGCCCTCGCAGCAGCCCCTCGGCCACCGCGAGGGTCTTGGCCGCCTCACCCGGGGGCACGGGGAGGCGCTCGACCCGAAGGCCGCGCGTCGCGAGTCCCACGGCGAGGATCGGGAGGAACCGATCGGCCACCGCTCCGTCGGCGACCACGAAGGCGCGCTCGGCGCGCGGGAGCGGCGGGAGGAACGCGTCGGCGCGGGGGAGCCACCCCGCGCCGACGACGACGTCGTAGGTGCGCGACGGTGCGCGCACCGTCAGCGTGACCACTGCACCAGTTCCCGGTGGACGCGGTCGGCGACCTCGTCGATCGTGCCGACGCCGTCGACGACGTGGCCCGCGAACTCGCGGTAGAGCGGCTCCCGGTCGCGGAAGAGCTGCGCGAGGTCGCCCTCGGTTCGGATCAGAGGACGATCGGCACCGGGACGCACGCGCGCCGCGAGGACGTCGAGCGGCGCAGACAGGAAGACCACCTCGCCGGTGGCGCGCAGCGTCACGCGGTTCGCGGGCTCGAGCACCACCCCGCCGCCGCAGGAGACGACGGAGGGATCGCGGCGCGACGCCTCGACGAGCGCCTGCGCCTCGCGTTCCCGGAAGCGCGCCTCGCCCTCGCGCTCGAAGATCTCGCGGACCGTCGAGCCGGCCGCGCGCTCGATCTCGGCGTCGAGCTCCACGAACGGAACGCCGAGCCGGGTCGCGAGGGCCGGGCCCACGCTCGACTTCCCCGAGCCGGGCATGCCGACGAGGTAGACGATCACGCGAGGCCCGCCACGTAGGCATCGAGCGACCGGCGCGTCTCGGCGAGCGAGTCCCCGCCGAACTTCTCCAGGACGGCGTCGGCGAGCACCCAGGCGAGCATCGCCTCGCCCACCACGCCGCCGGCGGGGACCGCGCACGCGTCGGTGCGCTGCGTGATCGCGACCTCGGCCTCACCGGAGACGATGTCCACCGTGGCGAGCGGCCGCGGGAGGCTCGAGAAAGGCTTCATCGCCGCGCGCACGCGGATCGGCTGGCCGGTGCTCATCCCGCCCTCGATGCCACCGGCGCGCGCCGTCGTGCGTCGCGGGCCGTCGGGGCCGGGGACGATCTCGTCGTGGGCCGCGGACCCCGGACGCGCCGCGGACGCGAAGCCGTCGCCGACCTCCACGCCCTTCACCGACGGGATCGACATCAGCGCCGACGCGAGCCGCGCGTCCAGCCGTCGGTCGTGGGTGACGTAGGAACCGAGCCCCGGCGGCACGCCGTCGGCGAGCACCTCGAAGACGCCGCCGACGGTGTCGCCGGCGGCGCGCAGGCGATCGATCTCGGCCACCATCGCCGCGGCGGCCCCGGCGTCGAAGCATCGCACCGGCGAGGCGTCGATCGTCTCGAGATCGGCGGGCGTCGGCACGAGGTCGGCTGCCGCGACCGACCCGATGCGCACGACGTGCGAGACGACGCGGATGCCGAGTTCCGCGAGGAAGGCCTTGCAGAGGGAACCGAGGGCCACACGCGCCGCGGTCTCGCGGGCGCTCGCCCGCTCGAGGACGTTGCGCACGTCGTCGAAGCCGTACTTCTGGACGCCCGCGAGATCGGCGTGTCCGGGACGCGGTCGCGTCAGACGGGCATCGGGATCCGCGGCACCCTCGACGGCCATGACGTCGCGGTACTTCTCAGCCCACTCGGCGTTGGCGATCGTGAGGGCGATGGGACTCCCGAGCGTGCGCCCGTGGCGCACCCCGGACAGGATCTCGAGCGCGTCGTCCTCGAGGCGCTGCCGACCGCTGCGGCCGTGACCGAGCCGCCGACGCGCGAGGTCGCCGGCGATCTCCTTCGGAGACACGGGCACGCCCGCGGGCAGGTTCTCGAGCACGGCGACGAGCGCGCGTCCGTGCGACTCCCCCGCGGTCGTGAAGCGCAGCATGCGCTCCATGATAGGGGCGGGCACTCGGCCC
>JBJTHT010000104.1:0-6441 GCA_046094605.1 Actinomycetota bacterium
GGTCTGCCGTCCAGCAGGCCACCAGCAGCAGGACGGCGAGCATCGCTGCGACGACGATCGAGATCGACCCCCGGTCGCGGCTCACCCGAACTCCTGGCGCATCGATGCCGATGCGGTGAGCGTCACGTCGGTGGGGAGGAGATCGAAGCCGGCGCCGAGCACCTCGTCGTAGACGAGGTCGACCCGAACGGGCTGGCCGACCCCGCCGGCACGCGCAACGACGATGGAGAGCCGCGCCGGATCGAGTCCCGCCGCGGCTCCCGTCACGGCCGCTCTGATCGCATCCGCGTCCGCCGTGACCGCGGCTTCCCGCGCTCCCGCCCGGGCAGCTTCGGCGAGGACGAGACGATCGCGCGCGACGAGCCCGACGCGGAGGATCGCGGCGAGGACCAGGAGCGCGATGGGCACCGTGAGGGCGAACTCGACCGCCGCGGATCCCCGCTCGGTGATGCGACGAGCGTCCTCACGCCGCACTTCCGGCGACCTGGTCGATGATCGAGTCGAAGAACGCGGGCAGTCGACCCGACGACTTCGCCCACGCGATGAGGACGACCGCGACGGCGGCCGCCGCGAGGATGACAAGGGCGTACTCGGCCGTCGTCTGACCGTCCTCGCGGCGCAGCGCCCGGGACCACCGTTCCGGCAGCATGACCATGGTTCCTCCTTCAGGAGAGCGACCCGAGGGTCGCGATGAGCAACGGCACCACCGTGAGGAGGAGGAACGCGGGGAGGATGAGGAGGACGAGCGGGAACAGCATCCGAACGGGAGCCCGACGGGCGCGCGCCTCGGCGTCGCGACGACGGGCCCGCCGATGGTCGGCAGCGAGGTCGCGGATGGCATCGGCGATCGGCGTGCCGAGGGAACCGCTGCGCTCGAGCACGGAACCGGCTCGGACCAGATCGGGGAGCTCGAGGTCGCGCCCGACGTCTCCGACGCGGCGACCGAGATCGGGGCCGAGCGAGAGCTGACCGATGAGCGGGGCGAGCCGCTCGCTCAAGGGACCCGCGATCGCCCCTGCGGCGAAGCGGAAGGCGATCGGGCCGGCCATCCCACCTGCCGTCCCGGCGGCGAAGAGGTCGAGCAGGACCGGAAGTTCCCTGGCGGGTGACCCGGCCCGCTGACGCCGTCCGCGGCGAGGCGATGAGGTGGCCTCGGGGAGGACCGTCATGCGTCGGGACCCGACCGCCCAGATCGCGGCGGCGCTCGCTGCCGCACCGAGGAGGGAGGCTGCCATCACGCGCCCAGCGCGAGGATGCGCCGGATCCAGACGGCCGCCGCGATCTGGAGCGCCGAACCGACCAGGAGCAGCACGAGACCCGCCGGTGTGACGAAGACGCCGAGGACCCCGGGACCGGAGATGAGGGAAAGGAAGCAGAGGACGCCGACCGGCAGTGACCCCACGATCCACGCGGAGAGCCGCGCCTGCGAGGTGAGCGCTCGGATCTCTGCCGCGACCTCGAGACGATCCCGGATCGCGGATGCCAGGTTCGTGAGCACCGAGGCGAGCGAGCCACCGGCACGATGGTGCATCCGGAGGGTCGCGGCGAGCAGGTGTGCTTCCTCGCCCCGGACCTCGCGCTCCCATCGAGCGAGCGCATCGTCGAACGGCATCCCCATCGAGAGCCGCCCGTGCAGGACGCGGAACGCGGGTCCGACCGGGGCCGGAGCGTCCCTACCGACCGCCACGAACGCGAGGTCGAGCGATCCGCCGCTCCGGAGCGTCTCACCGATGACCTGCAGCGCCTCGAGGACCGCCGATCGCAACCGCGCGGAGCGTCGAGCGGCCGCACCGGCAGATGCGGCGGGGAGGTCGGCACCGACCCGCACGAGGGAACCTGCACGCCCCGCCAGCGCCACACATGCGCCGACCGCGAGCGCGGTCACCCGGTCAGGCATCGTCGGCCCCCGGGACGAACCAGGGGGGATCCATGGACTCGCCCCGGGTCTCGAGGACGTCCGAGAGACCCGGCACCGCGCCCGTACAGACGAATCCCCCGTCCACCCCCAGCCGTGGTCGGAATCCGAAGACCTCGCGGACCTCCGCCTGACCCTCGGGCGTCCGTTCGACACCCGCGATCTGGAAGACGACGCGTCGACCCGATGGGAGACGCGTGAGGTGGACGACGAGGTCGATTGCCGAGAGAACCTGCTCGCGGACGTAGGCCGCCGGCAGATCCACGTCCGACATCAGGGCCATCGTCTCGAGTCGCCAGAGCACGTGGAGCGCGGAGTTCGCGTGCGCCGTCGAAAGCGAACCATCGTGCCCCGTGTTCATCGCCTGGAGCATGTCGAGCGCCTCACCACCGCGGACCTCACCGACGATGATCCGGTCCGGCCGCATGCGGAGCGCGTTCCGGACGAGATCGCGAACGGTCACCTCGCCCCGGCCCTCGACGTTGGCCGGTCGCGCCTCGAGCGCGACGACGTGTGGCTTGGCGAGACGCAGCTCCGCCGCATCCTCGATCGTGATGAGCCGCTCGTGGTCGGGGATGAACCCCGAGAGCACGCCGAGCAGCGTCGTCTTCCCTGAGCTCGTTCCTCCCGACACGATGATGTTCGCGCGGCCGCGGACGCACGCACCGAGGAACGCGAGCATCCGCGACCCGATCGTTCCACCTGCGACCAGATCTTCCGGTGCGAGCGGAACCGATGCGAACTTCCGGACGTTGAGCGACGGGCCGCGGAGCGAAAGGGGCGGGATGATCGCGTGCACCCTGCTGCCGTTCGGCAGACGCGCGTCCACCCATGGTGACGATGCGTCGATCCGAAGGCCGAGCGGGGCAACGATCCGCTCGATCACGTGGTAGACCGCCTCCTCCCCCTCGAACAGGCGATCGGCCACCCTCTCGACCCGCCCCTTCCGCTCCACGTAGACGTCGTCGGCTCCGTTCACCATCACCTCGGTGACGTCGGGGTCCCGCAGCAGGAACTCGATGGGCCCCAGGCCGACGACCGCATCCGATACCTCGTTGATCACCTTCGTGAGCACGCTCTGGGGAAGGATGTGGCCGTCCGTTCGCAGGATCGCGAGCGCCTCCTCGCGGACCCGAACCCGACGTTCGGCCCGTGAGACGCGTTCAAGCCCGCGCGCATCGATGCGCTCGAGCAGACGCTCATGCAGCGACCTGCGTACGCCGACCAGAACGTCGGACATCACCGGTCGCTCCCGTCCAATGTCTCGATGAGGCGCACGTGCGCACGACCGGTCCGACCGCGGAGAGGCACGAGCTCGCCGCGGTCCTGCGCCGGCGGAACCGCCGGATCGGGCGGGATCACGACCGCCCGGATCCCCAGCGACCGTTCGATGTCGGCGAGCGAGACCTCGCCCTTGCGGAAGGCCGTCACGACGGCCAGCGCGCGGTCCCCGACCGCGGCAGCGTCGAGCGCTCGTCGCGCGGCTCGCACGGAGAGGACGTCGGGCTGCAGCACGACGGCGACGCGCGTCGCGCCGGAGAGCGCGGCGCGCGTCGCCGCGTCCATGCCGCGCGGGACGTGCACCACGACCCGATCCGCCTCGCCGCGGAGGACACCGAGGAGACCCGCGACCTCCGATTCGCCGAGACCGACCGACGCATCGGCCGGTGCGAGCAGGGTACGGAATCCGGCACCGTGTCGCTCGAGCGCGCCCTGGAGGTGACGGTCCGTCAGTTCGTCCAAGACCGGTAGGAGATCTGCGAGCGTGCGGCGCTCGTCGCGGATGCCGAGCGCGTGCGTGAGATCAGCGAAGGCGATGTCGAGATCGACGAGGATCGTCTCGAGGCTGCGTGCGGCGAGCGCCGAGGCCAGGTGCGTCGCGACGAACGTCGTCCCGGCCCCGCCCCGCGGACCGAACACGGTCCACACCGCGCCGGCGCGCGTCCCCGACGGTGCCGGTGCGCGGACGAGGCTCGCGGTCGCTCCCGCGAGCGCGTCGCGGTCGCCTGGCCAGACGTAGAAGCCCCGCGCGCCGGCCGCGATCGCGTTCCGCAAGCCGCGCACGGACTCCGCGGTGTCGAGCGCCAGGAACACGCTGCCGCGGATGGCGGCACCGGCAGCCACGACCGCCGGGGATGCGATGACCGCGTCGGGTTCGAGCTGGCGTACGGCCTCCGAGAGCTGCCGGACGTCGGCCGCCGTGGCGACAACGCGCGCGTGCCCCGACCGATCGAGGAAGTGCATGACCTCCTCGGCGACCTCGCTCTCCTCGAGCCCCAGCACCACCGTGGTCACGCCATCCATCCCGCTCGCTCCGTTCCACGTGCCGAGGGGAAGGGTCGCGAACGGTAGCGTCGGCGCGGTGCCTCGCACCATCCCCGCGATGGGGGATTCGGGGCGTTGGGAGGGGCTCCGCTATACTTCGCCCGCTGCCCCCTAGGGGCGGTTCGGGGAAGCCCGAGCCCCCATCGTCTAGCGGCCTAGGATGTCGCCCTTTCAAGGCGGAGACACGGGTCCGAATCCCGTTGGGGGCACGAACCGAATACACGCGGGTGTGGAGGAGTCCGGAGTCCTCACCGCCCTGTCAAGGCGGAGATCGCGGGATCGAAGCCCGTCACCCGCGCGATGCACGCCCCCTCCGGGGGGCGTGCTGCACGGCCAGGTAGCTCAGTTGGCAGAGCACGCGCCTGAAAAGCGCGGTGTCGGCAGTTCGAATCTGCCCCTGGCCACCTAGTTCCAGGAGGCGCGACCGCGCAGGTCCGCCCAGCGACCCGCCACCGACCCGTAGAGCTCCATCGAGCGCACGCGGTCCTCGTGGGCGAGCGCTTCGATCGCGTCCCACATGTCCCGCGCGCCGTGGTCGTCGTCGAGTTCGTCCCAGCGCACGAGCGAGCACAGTCCCGCGTAGTCGAGGACGAGGAGCGAGCGCGCTGGGACGTTCGCGATCCAGCGGTAGAGGTCCATGAGCGGTTCCGCGGAGGGCGCGAGGTCGGCGCCGCGCAGGATCGGGATCGCCTTCTCGAGACGCCGGATCGCCTTGCCGCACGTCGTGCGGTACGTGAGCGAGAGCGACGGTTCGGAGACGAGGCGTCGCTCGGTGCCGTCGAAGAGCGTGAACCACGGCGCGGGGACCTGCCAGGCGTTCACCATCGCCGACGCGAAGAGCTCCGGATCGCGTCGACGCATGCGCGAGAGTTCGCGGCGCGCGCGGCGCGCGGTCGAGCGCGGGACGAAGTCGACCTCGCCCTCGGCCGGCCCGACGGCGGCGTTGGCGATGAGGCCGGCAAGGAGCACGAGCCGTCCGTGTTCCGGCGACACGAGCACCGTGCCGTCGTCCACCAGGACGCGGGCGTCCTCCCCCGAGGGCGCGAGGAACCCCACGCCCGGCGCGGTCGGCAGGTCCACGAACCGCGGGCCGCGCCGTGTGCCCATGAGGAACCGTTCCCAGCGCTCGCGTTCCTCCGCGGGGAGCGATTCGAGGGAGCGGTAGATGCGCAGCTCGGCGGCGGGGACCATCGCCCGAGGATAGACTCCCCCGCGTCCGGCGTTCCGAGAGGCCGTCGATGCCCGCTCCCGAGTACGAGACGCTGCAGGTCATCGCCCCCGATGGCTCCGTCGTGGGCGACCCCGACGTCGGCCTGGCGCCCGAGCGCCTGCGCGAGCTGCTCGCGCTGATGATCCGCTGCCGGCGCCTCGACCGCGAGTGCATGGCGCTGCAGCGCCAGGGCGAGCTCACCGTCTACCCCCCGTTCGAGGGCCAGGAGGCCGCGCAGGTCGGCAGCGCCGCGGCGCTCTCGCCCGGCGACATGGCCTTCCCGACGTTCCGGGAACTGGCCGCCGCGGTCGTGCGCGGCGTGGACGTCGTCTCCTACCTCGAGTACCACCGCGGCACCTGGCACGGTGGCCCCTACGACATGGACGCGCACGGGTTCGCCCCGATCTGCGTCCCCGTGGCCACGCAGATCGTCCACGCCGTGGGCTGGTCGCTCGGCGCGAAGCTCGACGGTTCCGGTGCGGTCGCCCTCGCCTACTTCGGCGACGGCAGCGCCTCGGAGGGCGACTTCCACGAGGGCGCGAACATGGCGGCGGTCTACGGGACGCCGACGGTCCTGTTCTGCCAGAACAACGGCTGGGCGATCTCGGTCCCGATCGAGCAGCAGACCGCCGCGCCGATCGCGGCGCGCGCGGCCGGCTACGGGATGCCCGGGGTGCGCGTCGACGGCAACGACGTGCTCGCCGTCTACCGCGCGACGAGCGAGGCGGTCGCGCGCGCCCGCGCGGGCGGCGGCCCGACCCTGATCGAGGCGATGACCTACCGCGTGCTCTCGCACTCCACCGCCGACGACGCCTCGCGCTACCGCGACGACGCGACCGTGGAACCGTGGCGCGCGAAGGATCCGATCGCGCGCTTCACGACCTACCTGACCGGCGCGGGCATCGTGGACGCCGCCGCCGTCGCGGGGTTCGAGGCCGAGGCGGACGCGTGGGTGCTCGACGCGCGCGCCAAGCACCTCGCGTCGCCGAAG
>JBJTHT010000105.1:0-7798 GCA_046094605.1 Actinomycetota bacterium
CGGTGGGGGTCGCCCCGGCGCCCTTTTCGGGGCGGTCCCGGGGGCCGCGGCCCGCCGGACGCGCCCCGTAAGGTAGCGGCATGTCCGAATCCCGCGCGTCCGGCGTGCGCACCGCGGTCTCGATCCAGGGGTTGTTCCTCCTGTTCGGCGTCGCGATCGCCGCGTTCTTCCCGTTCTTCACGGCCTTCCTGCGCTCCCGGGGCGTGACGCCCGAGCAGACCGGCGTCGTCATCGCCGGGATGGCGTTCGCGCGCGTCGTCGGGAACCCGGTGTGGGGCAGCCTCGCCGACACGCGCCTCGGGCGCACTCGCACCCTGCAGATCGGCACCGTGCTCTCGGCGCTCGCCGCGGTCGGGATGTGGGCGGTGGGCGACGGGTTCCTCGGCATCGCCGTCGCGTCGGTGATCTTCGCGGGGATGGGCGGGTCGCTCGGGCCGAACCTCGACGCGATCGCGATCTCCCACCTCGGCGAGGGGAACATGCAGGCGTACGGCCGGATCCGCGGGTGGGAGAGCTTCACGTACGCGCTCGCGTGCCTCGGGTGCGGTCTGCTGTTCCAGGCGGTGGGCCTCGACCTCAACATGCTGATCTACGCGGCGGTGTGCCTCGTGGTGCTCGCGTGGTCGGTGACCCTGCGCGTGCCGACGGTCCTCCACGAGGGGGAACACGGGCGCATGGGCGCCGTCGGCACGGTGCTGCGCGACAGCCCGCGGTTCCGCTCGTTCCTCTCGGCGACGCTGCTCCTCTGGTTCGGGTTCTCCGCGGCCTGGAACTTCATCCCGCTCAAGATCCTCGACGAGGGCGGCGGCCCGCTCCTGATCGGGCTCGGCGCGGGCCTCGGCGGCTTGATCGAGGTGCCGATGATGCGCTCCTCGTCGAACCTCTCCGAGCGGTTCGGGATCCGCGCGGTGTTCATGGCGGGCTGCCTGGTCTACGCGCTCGGGTTCCTGCTCTGGGGCGTCGTGGACGATCCGCAGGTGCTCTCCTTCCTCACGTTCCTCGAGGGGATCGCGTTCGCCCTCGTCTTCACGATGAGCGTCGTCATCGTCGGCAAGCTGGTCACGCCGACGCTCTACTCCACGGGGCAGGCCGTGGCGGCGACGGTGGGGTTCGGCGTGGCGCCGATCCTCGGCGGCCTCGTCGGCGGCTGGGTCTACGGCGCGCTCGGGCCGGCCGTCCTCTACGGCGGCGCCTCGCTCGTCGCGCTCGTCGCGGGCGGCATCGCGTACCGGGCGCTCGACGATCCGGCGCTCACGCGCCCGCAGGCGACGCCGGAGCTCGGCGCGCCCCCGCTCGGCGATCTCGAGCCCGATCCGGTCATCGAGCGCGGGAACACCGCCTCGCCGTAGAGTTGCGCTCCCGGGGACCACCGGGCGGACGGAACGGAAGGGGGAGCCGTGGTCAGCGCCTACATCCTGATCCAGACCGAGGTCGGTCGAGCCAGCCACGTCACGCGTGCGCTCTCGGCGATGGACGGCATCGTCGCCGTCGACAACGTCACCGGTCCCTACGACGTCGTCGCGCGGGGCCAAGCGTCCGACCTCGACGAGCTCGCGAAGAAGGTCGTCATGCCCGTGCAGACCGTGGAGGGCGTGACGCGCACGCTCACCTGCCCGATCCTGCAGCTCTAGGTCCACCGCGGGTCATGGCCGCACGACCCGCGCTCCCGCCGACCGGCCTCGACCGCCGGACGCTCGGCGAGGAGATCGCCGTCGTGCTGTCGCTGTCGCTGCTCGCGAGCGTCGTCTACGCCGTCATCTCGCTCCTCGAGGCGCCGCTGGCCGGCGTCACGACCTTCGCGGTGTCGCAGAGCACGTCCGTCGCCCGCCAGGTCACGGGGCTCGTCTTCGGCTTCGCCCCGGTCTGGCTCGTCGTCCATCTCGCACGCCGCGACGGCGGTGTCGCCGAGATCCTCGGACTGGACCTCGCCGCGCGCTCGCGCGACGTGCGCAACGGCGCGCTCCTGTTCGCCGCGATGGGGTCGGGCGGCGCGGCCCTCTACCTCGCCGCCGTCGAACTCGGCGTCAACCGGTTCGTCGTGCCCGCGCCGCCGGCGGGCTACTGGTGGACCGTGCCGATCCTACTCCTCGCGTCGGCGCGCGCGGCGTTCCTCGAGGAGATCGTCGCGGTGGGCTACCTCGTCACGCGGCTCGGCCAGCGTGGATGGTCGCCGCGACGCGTCGTCGCGGCGAGCGCGGTGCTGCGTGCCGCGTACCACCTCTATCAGGGGTGGGGAGGGTTCCTCGGGAACCTCGTGCTCGGCGTCGTGTTCGCGGGGTGGTTCGCGCGGACGCGACGCACGTGGCCGCTCGTCGTCGCGCACCTGCTGCTGGACGTCGCCGCGGGCGGGATCTACCTCGCGTTCCGGGACCGGCTCCCGGGCTTCTGAACCCTCAGGTCCAGGAGGGGAACCAGGCCCGCAGTTCCCAGCCGTACGCGTCGAGCGGGAGCCCGACGTACGTCGGCCACATGAGCACCGCGATGCCGAGCGCGGCGAGGACGACGCCGCCCGCGAGCACGGCGTAGCCCCCGCGGACGAGCTGGCGAAGCAGGACCACGAGCGCGAGCACGAGGAACGGCACGGCGGGCAGCGCGTAGAAGAGGAACTGCGGCCGCGCGACGAGGAGCCACGGGGCGTAGAGGGCGACGATGCCCGTCACGGCGACGCCGGCCCGCCAGTCGCCGCGACGCCACCACGCGAGGGCGGCGGTCGGCAGGGCGAGGAACGCGCCCCAGAAGATGACCGGGTTGCCGTTGGCGTAGATCACGCGCCGCATCCCCTCACCGAAGTAGCGCGCGAAGTACAGGACCGGCCGGTGCAGGATCAGCCACTCGGGCGCCTGCGAGAGGTAGGGGTGCCAGGGCTTCCCGTCGGGGTTCACGAGGGTCAGGTTCGCGTGGTAGTCCGCGATCGACGCCTGGAGGTCCGCCCAGCGCCGCAGGTCCCAGCCGAAGTGCAGGAACCAGCCGGTCCACGACGCGAGGTAGACCACCGCCGGCACGAGCAGGAGGAACAGCACGAGGCCGAAGCCTTCGCGGCGCACCGTGGCGAGGAGCCAGCGCAGCTGGCCGGCGCGGCGGCGTCGGACGCACTCCCACCCGAACGCGAGCAGCCCGATGCCCGGGATCGCCATCGCGCCGGACCACTTGGACGCGACGGCGCAGCCGATCGCGATCCCGCACGCGAGGCGCCAGGGTCGCCAGACGGGGGAGGGCACGACGGGACGCACGGGGAGCCACACCTCGCCGGGGCCGAACGCGCCCGGATCTGGGAGCGAACTGCGCGCGTCGATCCACCGTCGATCGAGGACGAGGAACAGGAACGCGAGCGTCGTCCAGAACGCCACGAACACGTCGAGCATCGCGACGCGCGACTGCACGAGCGAGAGTCCCTCGGTGGCGAGCAGCGCTCCGGCGACGCCGGTCCAGAGCAGGCTCCCGAAGAGGACGTGGACGAGGAGCGCGAGGGCGACGACGGTGAGCGTGCCCGCGACGGCCGAGGCGATGCGGAACGCGAACGCGTCGTGGCGGTCGATGCCGTCGCTCACGTCCATGCCGAACGCGAGTTCCCCGAGTCCCACCGCCCACTTGCCGAGCGGTGGGTGCACCCACGAGCCGACATCGAAGCGCTCGCGGTACCAGTACCGCTCGTCGTCGGAAGTGACGCCGCAGCGGTCCTGCGACCAGCCGAGGAAGATGCAGCCAGACTTCGCGTAGTAGACCTCGTCGAAGGCGTAGACCGGCGGTACCCCGAGGCGCCAGGTGCGCAGGCCGAAGGCCAGCGCCGCGACCGCGAGGATGACGGCGAGCACGGCGAGGCGCCGCGGGCGTTCCCGGTCGCGACCGTCCTCGACGGCGTCCATGGGGCCGAAGCCTACCCCCGTGGGAACATCCGTCCGTGGGCGGCACCCTCTACGTGGTCGGCACCCCGATCGGGAACCTCGCGGACCTCACCGAACGCGCCCGCGCGGTGCTCGCCTCGGTGGACCTCGTCGCCTGCGAGGACACGCGCCGCACCGGACGGCTGCTCGCCCACGTCGGTGTCGAGGTGCCGATGCGCTCCTTCTTCGCCGGGAACGAGTCGGAACGCACCGACGAGATCGTCGCCGCGCTCCGCGGCGATCGCGACGTCGCGCTCGTCTCGGACGCCGGCATGCCGGGCATCTCCGATCCCGGGTTCCCGCTCGTGCGCGCCTGCGTCGCAGCGGGCATCCCGATCGTCGCGGTGCCGGGCGCGTCGGCCGTGACCGCCGCGCTCGTCGTGTCGGGGTTCCCGATGGATCGCTTCGTCTTCGAGGGGGTCCTGCCGCGGGCGGGCGCGGCGCGGCGCGAGCGCCTCGCCGCGCTCGCCCGCGAGGAACGCACCGCGGTCCTCTTCGAATCGCCGCGTCGCGTCGACGCGCTGCTCGGCGAGGTCGTCGCGCTCCTCGACGATCGCCGCGTCGCGGTGTGCCGCGAACTCACGAAGCTGCACGAGGAGGTGCTCCGCGGGCGCGCGTCCGAGGTGCTCGCCGCGATCGGCGACCGCGAGCTGAAGGGCGAGGTCGCCGTCGTCATCGAGGGCGCCACGCGCCCCGAGGCCGACCTCGACGCGCTGATCGACGCGGCACGCGGCCTCGTGGCGCGCGGCGCCCGCAAGCGCGACGCGGCGGCGACCGTCGCGCGGGGGACGCCGTTCCCCGCGGCCGACGTCTACGCCGCGCTGCTCGACCGTCCCTAGGTCGCCCGTAGGATGGGGCGGCCATGGGCCGCGACGTCTTCTTCATCACGACGCCGATCTACTACCCCAACGACGTCCCGCACATCGGCCACGCCTACGACGCCGTCGCGGTGGACGTGATCGCGCGGTTCCACCGCCTCCTCGGCGAGGAGGTGTTCCACCTCACCGGCACCGACGAGCACGGGCTGAAGCTCCAGCGCGCGGCCGAGAAGGCCGGGATGACGCCGAAGCAGTGGGTGGACCAGATGGAACCGCGGTGGCGCGAGGTCTGGGAGCGCCTCGACATCGCCTACGACGACTACATCCGGACCACGGAACCCCGGCACTACGCCGCCGTCCAGAAGCTCCTGCAGGCCGTGAAGGACAACGGCCGCGACGACATCTACCTCGGTTCCTACGAGGGGCTCTACTGCGTGGCGTGCGAGGCGTACTACGTGGAGTCCGATCTGCGCGACGGGAACTGCCCGATCCACGACCGCCCCGTCGAACACATGCGCGAGGAGAACTACTTCTTCCGCCTCTCGGCGTACCGCGACTGGCTCCTGGACCGCTACGAGTCCGACCCCGATGCGCTGCAACCCGAGAGCCGCCGCAACGAGATCCTCTCGCTGCTGCGCTCGGGCCTGCAGGACTTCTCGATCTCGCGGGCCTCGTTCACGTGGGGCGTGCCGATCCCGTGGGACCCCGCGCACGTGACCTACGTCTGGTTCGACGCGCTCACGAACTACGCGACGGCGGCGGGCTACGCCGACGATCCCGCGCGGTTCGCGCGCGTGTGGCCGGCCGACATCCACATGATCGGCAAGGACATCGTGCGGTTCCACGCCGTGTACTGGCCCGCGATGCTGAAAGCCGCGGGCATCGAGCCACCGCGCCAGGTGTGGGCGCACGGGTTCCTCACGGTCGGTGGGCAGAAGATGAGCAAGACGAACGCGACCGGCATCCACCCGTTCGAGCTGCTCGACCACTTCGGAGCCGACTCGTACCGCTACTACTTCCTGCGCGAGATCGCGTTCGGCCAGGACGGGAACTTCTCGTGGGAGTCGATGGTGGACCGGCACAACGCCGACCTCGCCAACGGCCTCGGGAACCTCGCGAGCCGCGTCCTCGCGATGCTCGCCACCTCCTTCGAGGGTCGCGTCCCCGAGCCGGGGAACGGCCCCGACGGCGGCCTGCCCGCGACCGTCGCCGACGTCGCGGAGCGCGTCGTGGCCCACCTGCGTCGCGTCGAGCTCTCGCAGGGCGTCGCGGCGATCTGGGAGATCGTGGACCACGCGAACCGCTACCTCGTCGAGACCGCGCCGTGGAAGCTCGCGAAGGAGGGCGGTCACGACGAGGCGCTGCGGACGATCCTCTACACGGTGGCCGAGGCGCTGCGCGTCCTCGCGGTGCTCGTGTCGTCGGTGATGCCGCGCGCCGCCGCCGGCCTGTGGGAGCAGTTGGGCGTGACCGAACCGCTCGCGGCGCAGCGACTGCCGGCGGCGGCGCGCTGGGGCGGCCTCGCGCCGGGGACGACCACGACCAAGGGGGACGCGTTGTTCCCCCGCCTGGACGCGTGAGCGCCGAGGGCCCCGCGCCGACCGGCGTCGACACGCACTGCCACCTGTTCCTCCTCGACGACGCGAGCGCGGCCGTCGCCGCCGCCCGCGCGGCCGGCGTGGACCGGCTCGTGTGCGTCGGCACGGATCCCGGGACGAGCCGCAGCAGCGTCGAGTACGCCGAGTCCTTCGCGGGCGTGTTCGCGACCGCCGGCCACCACCCCAACGACGCGTCGACCTTCGACGACGCGGCCGGACGCGCGATCGAGGAACTCGTCGCCGATCCGCGGGTCGTCGGCGTGGGGGAGTGCGGCCTGGACTTCTTCCGCCTCGGCGCACCCGTCGAGGACCAGGAGCGGGTGTTCCGCATCCAGATGGGGATCGCGCGCGGCGCCGACCTCCCGCTCGTGATCCACGTGCGGGACGCGTGGACGCGGATGCTCCGACTGCTCGAGGAGGGTCGGGCCGAGCGGGTCGTCCTGCACTGCTTCAGCGGCGACGCGGCGATCGCCCGGGAGTGCGTGGAGCGGGGCTACTTCCTCTCCTTCGCCGGGAACGTCACGTACCCCTCGAACGGTCACCTCCGCGAGGCCGCCGCCGCGACCCCCCTCGACCGCCTCCTCACCGAGACCGACAGCCCCTTCCTCGCCCCCCAGGGGTTCCGGGGCCGCCCGAACGGCCCCGAACACGCGGCGACCGTGGCCGAGGCCCTGGCCGCCGCCCGCGGGGAGGACCCCGCCGCGGTCCGGGCGGCCACGGCCGCCAACGCCCTCCGGGCGTTCCCCCGCCTGCGCTGACCGCCCCGGGGGCGGGTCGGGGGGTCGATTGCCCCCCTCCGGCGGCCTCCGGTAGCATCCGGACGACCCCCGGGCCCGGGGGTCCCTTCCCCCGAGCAGCCCACGGGGGAGGCGGCGCGGGCCCGGCGAGGAGGGGGTGGACATGCAGCCCAGTCGGCTCCGACGCCGCCAACGGCGCCGGGTGATCGGGAACGGCGTCCTGGCCGTGGGGACCCTCCTGTTCGGCATCATCTTCGTGGCCGACGCCAAGTCCGTGACGATCGTGGTCGACGGCCACCGCGCCGAGATCCGCACCCTGACCGACGACGTCGCCGCCCTCCTGGACTCGACGGGCGTGGTCGTCGCCGACGACGGGGTCGTGCTCCCCGGGCCGTCCACCCCGCTGGAGAACGGCATGATCGTGGTCGTCGACTCCCGTCGCACCGAGGAACCCGCCGAGCGCGTCACCCCGCTCGCCGCCGATCTCCGGGACAAGTGGCGGGGCGCGCTCCGGTTCCAGCATCGGCGCGAGGTGGCCGAGGAGCGCCGCCGCGAGGCCCGCCGCGCGCGGATCCGCGCGGAGCGACAGGCCGAGCGCGAGGCCGCACGCAAGGCCGCCGAGGCCCCGGGCGCCGCGCCGGCGAGATCGGCGATCGCGCGGGCGAGGTTGGGATCGACGAGGAAGTTCTGCCCGAGGCGCTTCGTCGGGCGGATGCCGTGGCGTTCGGCGAGGTCGCGGATGTCGCGGCGACCGAGCGACGGCC
>JBJTHT010000106.1:0-6245 GCA_046094605.1 Actinomycetota bacterium
CCCCCGCTCCCCCGCATCGGTGAGCAGCAGCGAGAGCCCGCCGGCGAGCGCGTCCACGTCGGTCGGTTCCACGAGGTTCGCCGCGTCACCCGCGATCTCGGGGATCGACGAACGATCCGCGGAGAGCACCGGCACGCCGGCCACCATCGCCTCGAGCACGGGGAACCCGAACCCCTCCTCGAGCGACGGATACGCGAGGAGCGTCGCGCCGGCGAGGAGCGCCGCACGGTCGAGCTCGTTGACGTAGCCCACGCGCCGGATGCGGCGTGCGACCGCGCGCGGGAGCGCGTCCACGACCCCATCGAGCCGCGCGGCGTACGACGGGAACCACCGGACCGGTCCGCCGGCGATCACGAGGGTCGCCTCGCCCGGGACGCGGCCGAACGCCTCGATCAGGCGCTCCAGGTTCTTCCGCGGTTCGAGACCGCCCACGAACAGCGCGTAGGGGCCGGTCACGCCGAGGGCCGCCACGCGCGCGGAGGCGTCGGTCGGCGCGACGAAGGGATCGACCCCGTGGTGCACGACGCGGATGCGCGAGAACTCGATGTCGCCCGAGGCCATGAGGTCGTCGCGGACGACCTGCGACGGGACGATCGCGGCGGCGCACGACGCGAGCGCCGCGTGGAACCGTCGACGGAACCGCGCGTCCATCTGGGGCGCGGTCTCCGGCAGGCGGGTGAACGCGAGATCGTGCACCGCGAGCACCACGGCGCGCGAGCGCGTGGGCGGCGGCAGGAAGTTCGTGGCGATCATCGCGTCGAACGGCGCGAGCCATTCGAGGCGCGGGACCTCCAGCCGGGAGGCCACGGGTTGGAAGAGCCGCGCCGGGAGGCGCGTCGCGGCCTCCACGAGGTTCGCCCGCGGCGTGAAGAACGTCCGCGGCCGGAGCAGCCCGCGCACGTGCAGGTACCACGCGACGAAGGTGTCGTCGGGGTCCTCCGCCGGCAGGTGCTCGACGAGGCGTGCCGCGTACGTGCCGATCCCGGTGCGTCGGGGGTCGAGCGCGGGGCGCGCGTCGATCAGGAACCGCACCTACCCGACCTCCACCTGGCTCTGGTCGCCGAGGACGAGCCGGTGGACGACCCCCGCCCCCGCGCCGGTCACCTCCACGCCGCGCCCGAGGAGCGACCCGCGCAGCCGGACGCCCTCGATGCGGCAGTCGCGCATCAGGATCGAATCCTCGATCGTGGATCGGCGCACGACGCAGCCCGGCGACAACGCGACGTCGGGACCGAGCTCCGCGTCCTCGACGACGGCGTCGCGGCCCACGACGAGCGGCCCGCGCAGGCGGGACCGCGCGATGCGCGCGCCCGGTTCCACGACGACGACGCCCTCGACCGTGCTCGCCGCGTCCACGGTCCCGTCCACGCGCGCGGTCGCGGTCGCGAGCAGCAGCCGGTTCGCGTCGAGCAGGTCCTCGGGCCGCCCGGTGTCCTTCCACCAGCCGTCCACCATCTCGGCACGCACCGCCCGACCCTCGTCGATCAGCCACTGGATCGCCTCGGTGATCTCGTACTCGCCGCGACCGGAGGGCGCGAGCGTCCGGCACGCATCGAGGACCGAGTCGCGGAACAGGTACACGCCGACGAGCGCGATGTCGGAGATGAACGTCGTGGGCTTCTCGACGAGGCGCACGACCCGCTCCCCCTCCACGACGGCGACCCCGAAGTGCTCCGGTTCCGGGACGCGCGTGAGGAGGATCTGCGCGTCGGGCGCGTGCGTCTCGAACCCGCGCACGAACCGCGCGACGCCGTCGCGCAGCAGGTTGTCGCCCAGGAACAGGAGGAACGGCGCACCGCGCACGTAGTCCTCGGCCGTGAGCACCGCGTGCGCGATGCCGAGCGGTTCCGCCTGCGGGATGTAGGTCGCCTGCATGCCCCCCGCCGACCCGTCGCCGACCGCGGCGCGCACCTCCGCACCGGTGGACCCCGTCACGATGCCGACCTCGTCGATGCCCGCGTCGCGGATCTGGCCGAGCACGTGGAAGAGGATCGGCACGTTGGCAACGGGGATCAGCTGCTTGGCCTGCGTGTGCGTGATCGGCCGCAGGCGCGACCCCGCGCCGCCCGCGAGGACCAGGGCCCTCACAGGCAGGAACCCGCCTCGGACGGTGGCCCCTGCTTGAAGACCGGTCCCGCGACGACGGCGACGTCCACGCCGACGGGCAGCGCGCCGTCCGGCGCTTCCTGCGCGTGGGCGTCGTCGTGGCCGCGCCGGACGACGCGCGCCATGAGCTCGCCCTCGGGCGCGGCGGGATCGAAGAGGATCGTGGCACCGTTCACCGGGACGCCCGGTCCGAGCCCGCCGACCCACACGGGACCCAGGTCCACGACGTCGAACCCCGACGTGACGAGCAGGTCGTGCGCGACGGTCGGCCCGTCCTTCTCCTCGAACGACGACGGGAACACCTGCACGCGGATCACCGACGGCGACGGTGCCGTCTGGAGCTGCAGCCGTCCGAGGTCGCCGAGGTCGCCGCCGGCGCGCAACCGCTCGTAGAGCTCGGTCGCCTCGGGTTCCGATGCCTTCACGACGGACTTCGTGCCCTCCCACGCGGGGTACGACGGGACGACGCGGAAGTCGGCGCTGCCCGAACCGATGCCCTGCAGCCGCCCGGCGAGGTAGGCGAGTTCGGCCGGATTGAGTCCCTGGTCCACCACGAGGTTCCCGAGGATGTCCGGGATCAGCGCCGGGAGGTCCGAGACCTGCGACGGCGTGAGCGCCTTCGCGATGACGGCGCGCAGGAACTGCTGCTGCCGCGCGATGCGCGCGAAGTCGGGGATGCGGTCGCACGGCTGGTGGCGCGTGCGCACGTAGGCGAGCGCCTGCGAGCCGTCGAGCGTCTGGCACCCGGCGGGGAGGTCGAGCGCGGTGAGCGGATCGGTCATCGCCTCGGGGAGGCAGAGGTCCACGCCGCCGATCGCGTCGACGACGGACTGGAACCCCGCGAAGCCGACGTAGAGGACGTGGTCGATCGGGATGCCGGTGAGCGCCGTCACGGTGGCCGCGACGAGCTGCGGTCCCCCGCCCTCGACACCGCCCTCGAACGCCGCGTTGATCTTGTCGGGGCCGTGCCCGGGGATGTCGACCCACAGGTCGCGCGGGAAGGAGAGGAACACCGCGCGCTGCGTCTGCGGCTCCGTGCGCACGAGGATGATCGTGTCGGAACGGTTCTCGCCGCCGATCGCCTCGTCGGAGCCGAACTGCTGCTGCTCCTCGGCGGAGAGCCCCTCGCGGGTGTCGCTCCCGAGGAGGAGGTAGGTGCACGAGGCCTCGGCGCAGGTGCCGGTGATGTCGAAGGACGGTCCGCCGCTCGGGCCGGGTCCCACGGGGATCGTGACGCGGCTCGCCGCCGCCCACGCGTAGAGCCCGAGCCCGACCGTCGACCCGAGCGCGATGAGGCTGGCGGTGAGGGCCATCGCGGCGAGGGCGAGACGCCGGCGACCCCCCCGCGGGGCGGGCACGGGGGACGTCATGGCGCAGAGGGTACCCGGGGCCGCCGACCGGTCGCGCCGGCTCGGTACGCTCCCGCCATGGACCCCCGCGACCGGATCCTCGACGCCGGTCTCGCCCTGTTCCGGGAACGCTCGCTCGAGGCGGTCCTGCGCCGCATCGTCGCGGTCGCCGTCGAGGTGACCGACGCCCGCTACGGCGCGCTCGGGGTCCTCGGTCCCGACGGACGGCAGCTGGCGCGGTTCCTCACGGTCGGACTCTCCCCCGAGGAGGAGGTGGCGATCGGCGCGCTCCCCGTCGGGCGCGGCCTGCTGGGCGTCCTCATCGAGGAACAGGCGCCCATGCGCGTGGGCGACATCGGCGCGCACCCGGGCTCCTCGGGGTTCCCCGCGAACCACCCGCCGATGACGTCGCTCCTCGGCACGCCGATCCGCTCCGGCGAGGGTGTCCTCGGCGATCTCTACCTCACCGACAAGCGCGGCGGCGGCACGTTCACCGATGCCGACGAGGCCGCGGTCGTCGCGCTCGCGCGGCAGGCCGCCGTCGCGATCGAGAACGCGAGCCTCTACGAGGCGGCCGAGGGACGCGCGCGGCTCCTCGAGGCGTTCCGCGAGATCGCCGTCGCGATCCTCGCCGGCGCCGACGTCGAGGCGACGCTCGCGCTCATCGCCGAACGCGCCCGCACGCTGGTCGACGCCGATGATGCAGCGGTCGCGCTCGGCGCCGAGGCGAGCGCGGACGGCGATGGCGTCCGCGTGCCCCTGCGGGTGGGCGGTGAGCGCATCGGGGTGCTCACCGCGTATCCGCGTTCCGACGCGACGACGTTCTCGGTCGAGGACGTCGAGATCCTCTCGTCCTTCGCCGACCAGGCTGCGATCGCGCTCGCCCACGCGCGGGCCCGCGCCGACGCCGAGCGCGCCGTGGTCCTCGAGGACCGCGAGCGCATCGCCAAGGACCTCCACGACGGCGTGATCCAGTCGCTGTTCGCGGTGGGCATGGGGCTCCAGGGCGCGGCGATGCTCTCGAGCGACCCCGCGCTCGCGGAACGGATCGAGGGCGCGGTGGCCGAGATCGACCGCGCGATCCGCGACCTGCGCAACTACATCTTCGGCCTGCGCCCCGGCGCGCTCGCCGACCGCCAGCTTGACGAGGCGCTGCGCGCGATGGCCAAGGAGTTCGAGGAACGCTCGGGCGTGGTCACCGTCGTGGACGTGGACGCCTACGTCGCGTCGGAACTCTCCTCCGCCGCACCGGACCTCCTCCAGCTCGCGCGCGAGGCGCTCTCCAACGTGGGCCGCCACGCCGACGCGGCCACCTGTCGACTGTCGCTGCGTCGCGAGGGAGACGGCGCGGTCCTGGAGGTCGACGACGACGGCCGCGGGTTCGACCCGACCGTTGCGACGCCGGGGATGGGGCTCGGGAACCTGCGGGACCGCGCCCGGGCGCGGCACGCTGGTCCGCGTGACGTTCCCGTTCTGACCTACTGCACCACCAGCGCCGTCACCATGCCGTACATCCCCTGCGGTCCCTCCACGTGCGGGAGGATGTGGCAGTGGAAGGCCCACGCGCCGGGCTCATCGGCGCGCACGAGCACGTCGAATCGCTGGCCCGGGGCCACGACGAGCGTGTCCGCCATGTAGGGCTCCGCGAGCGGGAAGCCGTCCTCGCCGACGACCGCGAAGTGGAACCCGTGCAGGTGCATCGGGTGCAGCATGCTGCCGTCGTTGGCGATGTGGATCAGGACCCAGTCGCCCAGCGTCGCGACGATCGGCGCGGTCGCCGGGAACTCCTTGCCGTTGAGCACGTAGCCGAGCGGTCCGTCGCCGAGGAACATCGTGAACTCCGACGCGATCGCCGGGGGCGCCCCGAGGGTGAGCGTGCCGTTCGCGTCCCAGGTCACCGACGGATACGACCAGCGACCGGATGCGGGTTCCACGATGATCGCGCCGTAGAGGCCCTTGCCGACCTGCTCGGTCGAGTTGAAGTGCGAGTGGTACACGTACATCCCCGGCGGATCCTTCACCGTGAACTCGTAGGTGAAGTAGGAACCGGGCAGGATCGGGTCCTGCGTGATGTAGGGCACGCCGTCCATCCCGTTCGGGACCGTGAGGCCGTGGAAGTGCATCACCGTCGGCTGGTCCATGTCGTTCGTCACGACGACGCGGACCTTGTCGCCGGGTTGGACGCGGAGCTCGGGTCCGGGGATCTGGCCGTTGTAGGCCATCGCGTCCACGAACACGCCGGGCTTGGTCTCCCACCGCACGTTCGTCGCCGTGAGGCGGAACACCTTCCAGCCGTTCTCGACGATCGGCTCGAGGATCTCGTTGCCGCTCCCCTGCGTCGTCGCCGGGAAGGCCTCGACGCCCTTGCGGTGCTCGTCGAGCATCTGCTGCACGGTCATCCCGTCGGCCATCGGCATGATGACCGTGCCCTCGGTCACCGCCGTGCCGTCCGCCGCACCGCCCACGGTGAGCGTCCCCTGCATCCCAAGGTCGCCATGGCCGGCCACCGTGCACAGGATCCCGTAGGTGCCGGCGTCGAGCGCGGGCACGGAGAGGGTCGTCGTGACGCCCGCGGCGATCTCCCCGGAGTCGATGACGCCGTCGGGCGTCTGGACCGCGAACGTGTGCGCCGCGGCGCCCATGTTCATCACCGAGAACTCGATCGGCATCCCGGCCGGCACCTGGATCTGGGCCGGGGAGATCGCGAACTCGGAGAGCATGACCTCGACGGTCGTCGGAGCGGCGGTGTCGCCCGAGGCGCCCGAGGCGCCGCCGCACGCGGCGGCGACG
>JBJTHT010000107.1:0-14099 GCA_046094605.1 Actinomycetota bacterium
CGGGGCGGCGACCCCCGGCCCGGGGGGGGCCGCCCCGGGCGCCCCGCGCGGCGCGCGGGCCCCCCCGCGGCGGCCGCGCGCGCGCGGCGCGACGGCCTCACGGCCGACGAGGCCACGTCGCTCGAGGGCCTCGTCGAGGCCCTCGGCCGCGCCGAGGCGGGTGAGACGCCGCCCAGGCGCGACGTGAGGAGTTCCTCGACGAGGTCGTCGCGCAGGTCGGGGCGCGCGATCCATCGGAGCGCGAGCGTGTAGGGCCAGGTCGCGGACTCGGTCGTGAAGGCGATGCCGCCCTCCGGGACGTGGTGCGGGATGCGTGCGTCCTCCAGGGCTCGGACCACGCCGGCGACGTTCGCGCCCTGACGGCGCGCGACGACGGCGAGGTCGCGCCACGCGACGTCCTCCGCGACGTGGATGCGGCGCAGCTCGCGCGCGATCGCGGCGTGCTCGTCGGCCCCGTGCGGCGCCTTCCACGCGCGCGCCAAGCGGTCGGCGCCACGCCACGTCGTCGTGAACGTGACCTCTTCGACGCCGTGGAGATCCTCGGCGAAGCGACGGAACGGTTCGACGGTCGTGCCCTGGAAGGAGAAGACGTGGGCGGCCTCGTTCCCCGCGACGACCGTGGAGATCGTCGTGAGGTCGCGGATCAGGCGCGCGCCGCCCTCGGTCACGTCGTGCATGTCGTCGACGAGCAGATGGTCGAGGATCGGGGCGCCCTGGGGGCCCTCGACGACCGCGCGCCACACGAGGCCGGCGAAGTCCGTCTCGTTCGCGTCGGCGAGGACGTCGAGGTAGCGGGCGTAGAACGTCGCCAGTTCCTTCCATCCCGAGAGGTGGCGCTCGGCGGCGCGCGCGACGATGTCCTCCGGCGTGAGGAGGGACTCCTGCGCGCGCAGGAGGAACTGACGGACCTCGTCGGTGAACCCGCGCATCGGGAGGAGGCGACCGTAGGCGGGCCACGCCGCGGGGTCCTCCGCGGCGAGGAGTTCCGCGACGCGAGCGAAGTGCGGGTCGGCGGTGAGGATCTCGGGCGCGTCCGCGCCGATGCGCTGCTGGAGCACGATCCGCGCGAGGCCCTGCATCGTGACGATGCGCAGCGACGGCAGCGCCATGCGCAGGTCGTCCTGCAGCACCCGACGCGACTCATCGCACTCGCGACGTGACCGGAGGACGAGCGCGACGCGCTCGGGGTCACCCTCGGTGACGAGCCGACGGAACCGCCACCGCAGCGCCGCGGACTTCCCGCTGCCCCATCCGCCCCGCACGCGCATCGGTCCGCGGGCGTGTTCGAGGACGCGCAGCTGCTGCGGATCGGGATCGAAGGGGGGCATGCGTCGCGATGCTACCCCTGGCCGGTGACACCCCCGGCGCGTGCCCACGCGAGCACGCGTTCCCCCGCGATCGTGCCGACGAGGACGTCGCCGTCCACGACGAGCGCGGTCCCCGTCGTCGAGAGCTTCGAGCCCACGTCATCCAGCGCGTCCTCGGGTCCGACCAGGAGGATGTCGTCGAGCGGCAGCACCGCGTCGCGCACCGGGCGCATCGGGTCGTGCATGCCGACGGCACTCGCGCTCGCGAGGGACACCATGCCGACGAGGCGACCGCCGTCCACGACGGGGAAGAGTTCCCCCTCGCGGCCGCGGAGGAACCGGTCGAGCGCCTCGGCGAGCGTGATATCCGCGGGGATCGTCGTCGGTGGGGGATCGAGGACGTCGCGCACGCGCCTCGCCGGCGGGCGCGCCGCGATGCCGACCGTCGCGGCCGCCGATCGCGCGTTCTGGAAGATGAACCCGCCGATGATCGCGAGCCAGATGCCCGAGAACAGGTCCCGGTCGATCACCCGCATCGCGCCGACGACGACGAGGACCGCGCCGATCGCCATCCCGGCGCGCGCCGCGACGCGCGTCCCGCGGTCGGCGTCGCCGCTCGCGCGCCACACCGCCGCCTGCACCATGCGACCGCCGTCGAGCGGCAGACCCGGGAGCACGTTGAACGCGGCCATGAACAGGCTCACCCAGCCGATCTCGTCGAGCGCGCTCGAGAGGAGCGGTCCCGGCACGAGGTCGGCCGCCCATCGCAGGAGGAGGCCGAGGCCGAGGCTCGCGAGCGGACCTGCCGCGGACACCAGGAACGCCGGCCCGGGACCGCGTTCCTCGGTGCGCGCGCTCGTGAAACCGCCGAACACGACGAGCGTGATGCCGAACACCGTCATCCCCTGCATCCGGGCGACGAACGCGTGCGCCAGTTCGTGGACGAGCACCGCGCCGAAGAAGCACGCCGCGGTGAAGACGGCGACGACGAGCGCGCCGCGCCGACCGCCGGTGAGCGCGTGGAACCGGATCCAGAGCGAGTAGGTGAGCAGCAGCGCGATCCAGATCCACGACGCGTCGGCGTGCACCGGGATGCCGCCGATCGTCGCGATGCGGTAGGAGCGCCCGCCCATGTGGCGAGCCTACCGGCTGCGCGGTTGCGCGCTCGTCGGGTCGACCCTAGGCTCCGTGGGTGCGCACCGTCGTCCTGTTCTCCCGCGACCTCCGGGTGCACGACCATCCCGCGCTCCACGAGGCCGCGACGGCGGGCGAGGTCGTCCCGCTCTTCGTCCTCGACGAACGCCTCCTCGCGCCGTCGCCGAACCGCGCGCGCTTCCTGTTCGAGGGGCTGCGCGACCTCGACGGCGCGCTCGCCGCGCGCGGTGGTCGGCTCGTCGTACGGCGCGGCGATCCGGCGAGCGTCGCCGTCGAGGTCGCCCGCGCGACCGGTGCCGACCGCATCGCCGTGACCCACGACGTCTCGGCCGTCGCGCTCCGGCGCGAGGAGACGCTGCGCGGCGCGGGCGTCGAGGTCCGGTTCCATCCGGGCATCGCGGTCGTGGAACCGGGCGACGTGGCGCCGGCCGGCACCGAGGGCTACCGCGTCTTCACCCCGTACTTCCGCGCGTGGGCCGCCGCGCCGCGGCGCACGGTCCTGCCCGCGCCCACGCGAATCGTCGTCCCGGAGATCGCGTCCGACGCGCTCCCCGACCCCGCCTCGGTGCGCATCGACGCCGCGTCGTTGCCGTCGGGTGGCGAGACCGCGGCCCGCGAACGGATGGACGCCTACCTGCGTCGCGGCGTCTCGCGGTACGAGACGGCGCGCGACGAGCTGCCCGCGGACGCGACGTCGCACCTCTCCGCCTACCTGCGCTTCGGGATGGTGTCGGCCAACGAGGTCGCGGCGCGCGCGTCGAAGGTCGCCGGCGCGGAACCGTTCGTCCGCCAGCTGTGCTGGCGCGACTTCTTCGGCCAGCTCCTCTCGAGCGATCCCGCGCTCGCGTGGCGCGACCTGCGGCCGCCGCCCGAGATGCAGGCGCCGCTCCTCGACGCCGACGAGGCGCTCGAGCGCTGGCGCACCGGCACGACCGGCCTCCCGCTCGTGGACGCGGGGATGCGCCAGCTCGCGCGCGAGGGGTTCATGCACAACCGCGCGCGGATGGTGACGGCCTCGTTCCTCACGCGACGCCTCGTGCTGCCGTGGCAGCAGGGCGCCGCGCACTTCTTCCGGCTGCTCGTGGACGGCGACCCCGCCAACAACTCCGGCGGCTGGCAGTGGGTCGCGGGGACGGGAACCGACCCGCGGCGCATGCGCTCCTTCAACCCGGTGCGTCAGGCGAAGCGGTTCGACCCCGACGGGACCTACGTGCGTCGCTACGTCGAGGAACTCGCCGACGTGGACACGCGGGTGATCTTCGCGCCGTGGCTCGACGCGGCGCTCCTGCGGCGGACGGGCTACCCCGCGCCGCTCCTCGAGGTGCCGGTCAACTCCTAGCCGCGACCGCGTCCGCCGCGCGCAGGACGCGCAGCGCGTTGCGGCACGCGAGGCCGGCGAGGTCGTCCTCGCTCCAGCCGCGCTCGAGCAGTTCCGCGAACAGGAGCGGGTAGCCGGTCACGTCCTCCATCCCGACCGGCAGGACGTGCACGCCGTCGTAGTCGCCGCCGATGCCGATGTGCGCGGCGCCGGCGACGCGACGCGCGTGCTCGACGTGGTCGGCGACGTGGCGCACGGCGACGTCGGGGAACGGGATGCGCGTCGCGCGCTCCTCCATGTAGCGCGTCATCACCGTCCAGTCGTCGGGGTCGAGGCCCACACCCTTCATCTCCTCCTGGCCCGCACGCACCCACGACGACGCCTCCATCGAGAGGAACATCGGCACGAGCGTGATCATCACGACGCCGCCGTTGTCGGGCAGGCGTTCGAGGACGTCGTCGGGGACGTTGCGCGGATGGTCGGCGACGGCGCGGCACGAGGAGTGGGAGAAGATGATCGGCGCGGCGGTCGCGTCGAGGGCCGCGTGCATCGTCGTCGGCGCGACGTGCGAGCAGTCCACGAGCATGCCGATGCGGTTCATCTCCCGCACCACCTCGCGGCCGAAGTCGTTCAGACCGCCGACCGCGGGGTCGTCGGTCGCGGAGTCCGCCCACGGGACGTTGTCGTTGTGCGTGAGCGTCATGTAGCGCGCGCCGAGTTCGCGGAACATCCGCAGCGCCCCCAACGAGGAGTCGATCGAGTGGCCGCCCTCCATGCCGATGAGCGACGCGATGCGACCCGCGGCGAAGGCGGCCTCGACCTCGTCGGCGGTCTCGCAGAGCGCGAGGTCCGCGGGGTGCGTGGCCACCATCCGCCGGACGACGTCCACCTGTTCGAGCGTGGCGACGACCGCGCTTTCCCCGGCCAGTTGCGCGGGCACGTACACGGACCAGAACTGCGCGCCGAGGCCGCCCGCGCGCAGGCGCGGGACGTCGGTGTGCGTGCCCTCGAGCGGCCCCGTGACGTCGGCGACGGACGGGTCGTAGCCCCGCGCGACGCCGGGGCCCGCGAGACCCTGGTCGCGCAGCGCGATCGGGAGGTCGTTGTGCCCGTCGAGGACCGGGTGACGCGCGAGGAGCGCGGGGGCCGCGGCGAGCGCGTCGGGGGCCGGCAGGGGGGGAGCCTACGGCGCGCTCGCCGCGGCGTCGCGCGGCCGGGCGTCCCGGTACGCTCGATGGCGATGGGCGAGCGCGATCTCGGTTACTTCGGTCCCGACAGCGTCTCCTGGCAGGTCCACCGCGAGGTGACCGTGCTGTTCGGTGGCGCGCGCGCCCTGCTGCTGCAGGCCGCGCACCCGCGCGTGATCGCGGGCGCGCGCGCCACCGGGTTCTACGAGCGGAACCCCTGGAAGCGTCTGCAGCGGACGCTGCTCCTCACGTACACGATGACGTTCGGTTCCAAGGCCGCCGCGCACGCGGCCGCCGACAAGATCAACGAGATCCACACGCGCATCAAGGGCATCGACGACGTCACGGGCCAGCCCTACGACGCGCTCGACCCGGACCTCCTCCTCTACGTGCACGCCGCGCTCGTCGACAGCGCGCTCCTCTTCGAGGAACTCACCGTCGGCAAGCTCGACGACGCGGGCCGGGAGCGGTTCCACGAGGAACAGAAGCTCGCCGCGGAACTCTGCCTCGTGCCGCGCGAGATCATCCCGCCGACCGTCGCCGACCTGCGCCGCTACCTCGCGGAGAAGGAGGAGCGCGGCATCCTGCAGGTGACCGAGGCGGCGCGCACCGTGGCCGGTCTGTTCGAGCACCCGCCTGCGGAGGCGGAATGGCGACCGGTGCTCCGGGTCGTGTCGAAGCTCGCGTTCGCGACGCTCTCGCCGGAGCTCCGCGCGGCGTACGGGTTCGAACTCACGCCGGCGCGTCGCCTCGCGATGCGCGGCACGATCCGCACCATGAAGATGACGCGGCCGTTCCTGCCCGCGCGCTACCGCTACATCGCGCCGTACTGGGAGTGGTTGCTCCGCCAGCAGGGCAAGGAACCGCCGGGCATCGTGGACGAGGCGATGCGCAGCGTCGGGATCCGCCTCCCCGCGCGGGACGCGTCGTAGATGCCCGTCGTCCACGCGGTCATCGGGTTCGCCGTCACCGGGCTGTTCACGGTGGGCTGGGCGTGGGGCGGCTGGGCGTGGGTGCGGAAGTCCCCGCCCGGCGAGCGGTTCTGGACCTGGCTCTCCGTCACGCAGGTGGTCGCCGGTGTCCAGGCGCTGCTCGGGATGGTGCTGCTCGCCACGGGGAGCGAGGTCGAGTCCTGGCTCCACCTCGTCTACGGGTTCGGGCCGATCGTGATCCTGGGTGTCGGGCACGCGCTCGCGCGCGACGCGAACTTCCGCGAACGGCCGTGGATCCCCTTCACCCTCGCGGCCTTCATCTGCTTCGGCCTCGCGCTGCGCGCGCTCGCGACGGGGCTCGCGGGCTAGGGCTCCCACCAGAGCGTCACGATGGGCTGCGCGGGCGGCCCCGCGTTCCAGAGGCCCGCGTCCTCCGCGAGGCGATCGCCGAGGAGCCGCTCGATCTCCGCGTCGCGCTCGGGTCCGACGCACAGCCGCCGACGGATCAGCGCGATCGCATCCTCGCGTCGCGCGAACCCGCCCGCCGCCCAGCGCCGCACCGAGTCCTGTCGTCGCACGTCGATGCCGAGCTCCGCGGCGACCGCCACGGCGTCGGCGGCCCGCGGACCCGCGGGCCGCTCGACGCCGTGGAGCGCGCGCCACAGGTCGCGCGTCCACGCGAGCGGATGTTCATCCGTGATCTCGACGACCACGCGGCGCCGCGCGTGCGCGGTGAGCGCGGCGAGGAAGGGCGCGAGGTCGGCCACGTTGTAGAGGACGTGGTGGCACACGCCCACGTCGCACGTCTCGGTCGCGTCGGCCGCGTCGGGCCACGCTCCCTCCACCGCCGCGGCCTCCACGCCGCGGGTCGAGGCGCCGCGCAGGAACGCATCGAGCAGCTCCCGCGACGGATCCACCGCGACCAGACGCGTGGCGGGCGGCGCGAGGGGGAGCGATGCGGCGCCGCCACCGGCGCCCACGTCGAGGACCGAGCCACCGTCGCCGAGCGCGGCGCGCGCGACGACGGCCGACGGGTCGTCGTCGCGCGCGCGCTCCGCGCGGGAGACGAAGAGTTCCGCGGGGAACCCGAACGGCGAGACCGGCGCGGCATCGAGGATCGCGGGCGGGATCGCCCACGCGAGGAGTTGCTCGCGCCAGCGCGCCGCGGCGTCGCTCACGCGTCGGCGCCGTCGCCGAGCGGCGGCGGTGGCAGGCGGACCGGGAGGGTGGCGCCGTCCACGCGGATTGGGTTCCGCGGGAGGCGGTGGTCGCCGTGGACGGGGTCGCGCACCAGCTGCAGCGTCGCCGCACCCTCGGGCGAGGCGAACACCTCGTCGATCGTGCGCACCTCGGAACTGGGAACGCCCGCATCGCCGAGCGCGGCGAGCCAGTCGGCCGCGGGGCGCGTCGCGAACGCGGTCTCGAGCAGTGGGATCAGGTCGGCGCGGTTCGCGACGCGCCCCGCGTTCGTCGCGAACCGCGGATCCGATGCGAGGTCGCCTCGACCGAGCACCGCGCACGTTCGCTCGAACGCACGGTCGTTCCCGGCGGCGAGCACGAAGGGTCGGTCCGCCGCGAGGAACACCTGGTACGGCACGATGTTGGGATGCGCGGTGCCCCTGCGCCGTGGCACCTCGCCGCCGCCGAGGTGGTTCGCGGCCTGGTTCACGAGCGCGGCGACGCCGGACGCGAAGAGCGACACGGTGACGTGCGCGCCCGTGCCGGTCGCGTCGCGTCGGTGGAGTGCGGCCTGGATCGCGTTCGCCGCGTAGAGCCCGCACACGACGTCGAGGAGCGCGACGCCGGGACGCATCGGGGGGCGATCCGGTTCCCCCGTCACGCTCATGTGGCCCGACAGCGCCTGCACGATGATGTCGTACCCCGGGCGCACGGGATCCTCGCCCTCCTCGAACGCGGGGATCGAACACGTGACGAGGCCGGGCCGCTCGGCGGCGAGTCGCTCGTGGTCGAGCCCGAAGGTCGCCATCAGGCCGGGGCGGAAGTTCTCGACGACGACGTCGGACGCCAGCGCGAGACGCCGCGCGTGCGCGCGGCCCGCGTCCGTCGCGAGGTCGATCGTCACGGATCGCTTGTTGCGGTTCAGCGCGAGGAAGTACGCGGCGTCATCGCCGGCGAAGGGCGGACCCCACGCGCGCGTGTCGTCGCCGGTGCCGGGACGTTCCACCTTGCAGACGTCGGCGCCGAGGTCGGCGAGGACCATCGTCGCGAGCGGTCCGGCGAGGACGCGCGACAGATCGAGGATCCGGATGCCGCGGAGCGGGAGGTCCGCCTCGGGGACCTCGGGCGTGGTCGGCGGCACGGTGCTCCTCGCGGTTTCGTTCCGGGTGGAACCGGGAATGAGCGACGCCGCCGGAACCCGAGGGCTCCAGCGGCGCCGTGTACTGTGTACCGCGGGGGGCAGTTCGAGGTCAAGCGGCGCATCCGTTCTTGTCACTCTTTCCCCCGGGAAGGTGCGGCGGTGAACGACGAGAGTCTCGACCGGGCCAACGCGTTGCTCGCGGCGATCGCGTCGCGCGTGGGCGTCGGCGCCGTGTTCACCGGGTCGCCCGCCGACCTCGGTCGCGCCACCGGCATCCAGGATCCGCTCGCCGTCGCGCGCGCGATGCGCGCGCTCCTGTCGCGCGGTCGTCTGCGCGGCGCCGACGGTGGCTACGCGCTCGTGGACGCCACGCCCGTCGTCGCGGGCGAGAAGGCGACCGTCGTGCGTCGCCGCGAACGTCCCGCGGCGGAACCGACCCCGCGCCCCGGCACCCCTCGGTCCGCCGAGGGCCTCTCGCACGCCGACATCGGCCGCGAGACGGTGGACCGTCTGATCCAGCTCGGTCGCGAGGTCGCGGAACTGCGCGCCGAGGTGCGCGGTGCCCGCGAGGAGGCGCGCACCGAGCGCGCCGCTCGGCTCGACGCCGCGCGGCGCGCCGAGACGGCGACCGGTCGCGTGCGCGAGCTCGAATCGCGCGCGGAGATGGCCGAGTCGAACCTGCGCACGCTCCTCGCGACGGCGCGCGGTTCGGGCAAGGACCAGCCCGTCGCGACCGGGGAGATGGAAGCGATCCTCGGCGTGCTGAAGGGCGAGCGGGCGCCGGGCGCCTAGCCGCGGGCGCGCGCGATCAGCGCGTCGAACAGTCCCTGCTGCGCCGCGTCGCTGCCGGCCGTGTCCTCCGGGTGCCACTCGACGCCGACCATCCACCCGTCGCCCTCGCGCTCGATCGCCTCGACGAGGCCGTCGGCCGCGCGCGCGGCGACGACGAGGCCGTCGCCCACGCGGTCCACGCCCTGGTGGTGGTGGCACGACGACCGGAGCGTCGCCGCGCCGGCCGCCGTCGCGACGCGGGTCCCCGCGATGACCGCGACCTCGTGGAGCGACGCGTCGCCGCTCGTCGGCTGGCCGTGTTCCCCGAAGCGACCCTCGTCGGGCAGGTGCTGGAAGAGCGTCCCGCCGAACGCGACGTTCATCACCTGCATCCCGCGGCACACCGCGAGCGTCGGGAGGTTCCGTCGGTCGGCCTCGCGCAGCAGCGCGATCTCGAACGCGTCGCGGATCGGATCCACGCCGTAGTTCTTCTCGCCCGCGGTCTGGCCGTAGCGGCTCGCCTCGATGTCGCCGCCGCCGACGAGGACGAGCGCGTCGAGCGGCCTGAGCAGATCGGCCGGCGGCGTCGTGTCGCCGGGCAGCAGCAGCGTCGGCGCGCCGCCCGCCCGCCAGAGCGCCTCGATGTAGTTCTCGGGGACGCCGAAGCCGCCCATCGGCCACCCCGACACGCGGCCGGGTCGCAGCCGGTACGCGACGACGCCGACCGAGGCGCGCGTCACGACGCGACCTCCTGCACGACCTTCGCGAAGCGGCGGAAGATCTCGCGTCCGCGGTCCTCCGCGCCGGTCATGTGCGCATCGGCCTCGCGGCGCACCGCGTCCTCGGTCTTGCCCCACGACGCGAGGATGTCGCCGCCCTTCTCGCGGTAGACGTCGATCCACCAGTCCACCTCGGCGCGGTCCACCTCGAAGTGGAACTGCATGCCCCACGCGCGGTCGCCGACGCGGAACGCCTGGATCGGCACGCGATCGCCCGTCGCGAGGAGCACCGCGCCGTCGGGGAGTTCCACCGTGTCCTGGTGCCACTGGAACGCCATGTCGCCGTCGCGCAGGTGCGCGAGGAGCAGGTCATCGGATGCGGCCGCGGTCGGTCGGATCGCTTCGAAGCCGACCTCGCGCACGGGCGAGGGCGGGACGGCGCGATCGAGCGCGCGTGCGAGGAGCTGCGCGCCGAGGCAGATGCCGAGCACCGGCACGCCGCGGTCCACGGCCTCGCGCGTCAGCGCGCGCACGTCGGCGAGGAACGGGTGGTCGGTGAGGTCGTCCACGTTGCAGGAACCGCCGAACAGCACGACGCCGGAGACCCCGTCCAGGTCCGGACGGGGGCCGGCCTCGATCGCCCGCCACACCGCGACCTCGAGCCCCGCGTCGGCGATCGAGGCCGGCCCCACCCCGAAGGACTCGTAGGGGTCGTTCTGGACGAAGAGCACCGGACGCACGGGCCGAGTCTACGCCCGGGCACGAGGGGGTCCGGGGCTACACTCGCGCGATGGAGCTCCCCGAGGAACTCGCGAACCGGCCGCCGCGCGCGCCGGGTCACCAGCCGACGGCGACGCTCACGCTCGACGCGTACCGGCGCCTGAAGGAGGAGGTCGAGGACCTCAAGGGGCGCGGCCGCATCGACATCGCCGAGAAACTCCGCATCGCGCGCGAGCACGGCGACCTGCGCGAGAACGCCGACTACGACGCGGCGAAGAACGAGCAGGGCCTGATGGAGGCGCGGATCCGCCACATCGAGGGGATGCTCCGCGACCCCGAGATCGTCGAGCGCGGCGCGGTCTCCGACGAGGTCGGCCCCGGGATGCTCGTCACCCTGCGGCCGCTCGACGATGACGACCCCGAGGACGAGGTCTATCTCCTCGCGCTCTCCGGCGAGGAACGCGCGCCCGGCGTGCGCACCGTCACGACGAACTCGCCGCTCGGCAGCACGATCGTCGGGCGTAAGGTCGGCGACGAGATCACGTACGAGGCGCCGGGTGGCGCGTTCCGCTACCGCGTCGTCGCGTTCGAGCCGCACGCGTGAACGAGCGTGCGCCGCGGGCCGCGGACATGCCGCCGCCCCGTGACGCGTCGGGGCTCTCGCAGGGCGCGATGCGCGCGATGTTCTCCGGCACGTACCGCTGGCTGCTCGCGATGGCGCTGCGCACCGGCCTCACGCCGTTCCAGTTCACGCTCCTCTCGCTCGGGACCAACGTCGTCGTCGGCGTGCTCCTGCTGCGTGGCGCGTTCCTCGCGGCGGGGCTCCTGCTCGTCCCCGCGGGCGTGTTCGACGTCCTCGACGGCGCCGTCGCCCGCCACCGCGGCCTCGCGAGCCGCGCGGGCGCGTTCCTCGACTCCTTCCTCGACCGTATCTCCGACCTGATCGTGTTCGGAACCCTCACGCTCGCGCTCGCCGCGCAGGGCGAGGATCTCGCGGCGGCGCTCGCGCTCGTCGGGCTGATCGTGTCGCTCTCCGTCAGCCACGTGCGCGCGGAGGCCGAGGCCGCGGGCATCCCGCTGACGGCGGGCCTCATGCAGCGGATGGAGCGGTCCATCGCCATCGTGCTCGGGCTCACGATCCCGGGCGGCCTCGTCCCCGCGCTCGCGCTCCTGGCCGCGCTCGGCGCGGTCACGCTCGTGCAGCGCGCGTGGATGGCCGTGGCCGGCGCGGGGCGGTAGGGAGATGGAGGAGGGCTTCATCCGCGTCGGTGCGCTCGCCGAGGTGCCCGAGGGCGGCCTGCGCTCCTTCGACCTCCCCTGGGGGCGGGTCGCCGTCGCCCGCGTGGACGAGGACCTCTTCGCCGTCGCCGACGAGTGCACGCACGCGGGGTGTTCCCTCTCGGAGGGTTCCCTCTCGGACAACGAGGACGCGGTCGTCTGCCCATGCCACGGCGCGACCTTCGACCTCGCTTCGGGGGAACCGCTCGAGGGTCCGGCCATCGACCCGGTCCGCGTGCACGGCGTCCGCGCGCGCGACGGCTGGCTCGAGGTCGGCCCTGCGGTAGGCTGACGCTCGCCATGGGGGAGAGGATCGATCCGGTCGACCTGCTGGGGTTCGATCGCCTGCTCTCGGACGAGGAACGCGCGATCCGCGACACCGTCCGGGAGTTCGTCCGCGACAACGTCCTCGACGGCATCGACGGCTGGTTCGAAGACGCGACGTTCCCCCGCGAGGTCGCCAAGGGCCTCGCCGACCTCGGCCTCCTCGGGATGCACCTCGAGGGCTACGGCTGCGCCGGCACGAACGCGACCTCCTACGGCCTCGCGTGCATGGAACTCGAGGCCGGCGACTCGGGACTGCGCTCCTTCGTCTCCGTGCAGGGGTCCCTCTCGATGTTCCCGATCTGGAAGTACGGATCGGAGGACCTCAAGCAGGAGTGGCTGCCGCGGATGGCGACCGGCGACGCGATCGGGTGCTTCGGTCTCACCGAGGCCGACCACGGGAGCGATCCGGGCGGCATGCTCACGAACGCGCGCCGGGACGGTTCCGACTGGATCCTGAACGGCTCGAAGATGTGGATCACGAACGGCTCGATCGCCGACATCGCGATCGTGTGGGCGCAGACCGACGCGGGGATCCGCGGGTTCGCCGTCCCGACCGAGACGAAGGGTTTCTCCGCCAACGACGTGCACCGCAAGCTCTCGCTGCGCGCCTCGATCACGTCGGAACTCGTCCTCGACGACGTGCGCGTGCCGGCCGGCGCCCTCCTCGACGTCGAGGGGATCCGCGGCCCGCTCTCGTGTCTCTCCGAGGCGCGCTTCGGCATCATCTGGGGCGTCCTCGGCGCGGCGCGGACCTGCTACGAGACGGCGCTCGCGTACGCGAAGACCCGCGTGCAGTGGGGCAAGCCGATCGCCGGGTTCCAGCTCACGCAGGAGAAGCTCGTGAACATGGCCCTTGAACTGAACAAGGGCCTGCTCCTCGCGCTCCACATCGGACGTCTCAAGGACGATGGTCGTGTGCTCCCCGAGCACATCAGCACCGGCAAGCTCAACAACGTGCGCGAGGCGCTCGCGATCTGCCGCGAGGCCCGCACGATCCTCGGCGCCAACGGGATCACGCTCGAGTACCCGGTGATCCGCCACATGAACAACCTCGAGTCGGTCCTCACCTACGAGGGCACGAGCGAGATCCACACGCTGATCCTCGGGGCGGCCATCACCGGCGAGCGCGCGTTCTCGTAGCGCTCGGGTAGCCTGTCGGCCGCACCGTTCTCACCACCACGCAGACCACCACGCAGGAGGGGACCATGGCTCGCGAGATCGACTGGGCGCTGTTCGAGAAGGCCGTCGACATCACCGCGTCCGCGCTCCGCGGCGCGCTCGGCTCCGAGGACAGCAAGCCGGCGTCCTACGCCGGCGAGGTGTTCGCCGAGGTCTGGAAGGCGCTGAAGAAGGCGTCCGAGGACCTCCCCGAGCGCGGTCGCGCCGGCTTCTAGCCGGGGGCGCGTCACGCGCGCCGCGCTGCTCGCCTGGTACGGGCCGCGTCGTCGCGCGTTCCCGTGGCGCACGACGGGGAACCCGTACCGCATCCTCGTCTCCGAGGTGATGCTCCAGCAGACGCAGGCCTCGCGCGTCGTCCCCGCGTACCGCGCGTTCCTCCGTCGCTTCCCGACCATCGCGTCGCTCGCGCGCGCGCCGCGCTCCGCCGTCGTCGGCGCGTGGAGCGGCCTCGGCTACAACCGCCGCGCGATCGCGCTCGCGGACGCGGCGCGCGCGATCGTCCGCGACCACGGCGGTCGCATCCCCCGCGCCGCGGCCGACCTCCGCACGCTCCCCGGCGTCGGCCCCTACACCGCGGCCGCCGTCGCCTCGATCGCCTTCGGGGAACCGATCGCCGCGGTCGACGTGAACGTCCGGCGGGTCGTCGCCCGCGCGCGGCTCGGCGCCGATCCGCACGCGCTCGATGCGGCGACGATCGACGCCGAGGCCGCGCGGTGGCTCGATCGTCGCGATCCCGGGTCGTGGAACCAGGCGCTCATGGACCTCGGCCGCGAGCACTGCCGGAGCGTCCCGCGCTGCGACGGGTGTCCGCTCGCGCGCGGGTCTGGAAGGCGCTGAAGAAGGCGTCCGAGGACCTCCCCGAGCGCGATCGCGCGGCGGTTGTAGC
>JBJTHT010000108.1:0-4259 GCA_046094605.1 Actinomycetota bacterium
GGGGGTGAAGTCGGCCATGCCCTTGTCGGCCTGCACCTTGGTGATGGCGGCCGTGAGCGTGGTCTTGCCGTGGTCGATGTGGCCGATCGTGCCGATGTTCACGTGCGGCTTCGTGCGCTCGAACTTCTGCTTGGACATGACGTTCCTCCTACTCGCCCCGGACGCGGGCGATGATCTCCTTGGAGATGTTGCCGGGCACTTCCTGGTACTGGCTGAGCTGCATCGGGCTGTGCGACGCGCGACCCTGCGTGCGCGAACGCAGATCCGTGGCGTAGCCGAAGAGCTCCGCCAGCGGGACGATCACGAAGATGGCCTTCTGGCCGGAGCGCTCGTCGATCCGCTCGATGCGGCCGCGGCGCGCGGTGACGTCGCCCATGACGTCGCCCATGAAGTCCTCCGGCGTGATGACCTCGAACTCCATGACGGGCTCGAGGAGCACCGGGTCGGCGCGCTTCGCGGCTTCCTTGACCGCCATGGAACCGGCGATCTTGAAGGCCATCTCGCTCGAGTCGACCTCGTGGTACGAACCGTCCACGAGCGTCGCGCGCACGTCCACCATCGGGTAGCCGGCGAGGATGCCCGACTCGAGGGCCTCCTCGATGCCGTCGTCGACCGCGGGGATGTACTCGCGCGGGATCGCGCCGCCGACGATCTTGTTCACGAACTCGTAGCCGCCGCCGGGGCCGGTCGGTTCCAGGTCGATGTAGACGTGCCCGAACTGGCCGCGACCGCCGGTCTGGCGGATGAACCGCGCCTCGACCTTGTGGACGGCCTTGCGGACGGTCTCGCGGTAGGCGACCTGCGGCTTGCCGACGTTGGCGTCGACGCCGAACTCGCGACGGAGACGGTCCACGATGATGTCGAGGTGGAGCTCGCCCATGCCGGAGATCACGGTCTGACCGGTCTCCTCGTCGAACTTCACGACGAACGTCGGGTCCTCGTCGGAGAGCTTCTGCAGGCCGTTGCCCAGCTTGTCCTGGTCGGCCTTGGTCTTCGGCTCGACGGCCACGGAGATGACCGGCGCCGGGAAGGTCATGGACTCGAGGATCACGAGGGACGACGGGTCGCAGAGCGTGTCGCCGGTCGTGGAGTGCTTGAGGCCGACGACGGCCACGATGTCGCCCGTGAACGCCGCCTCCTTGTCCTCGCGGTGGTTCGCGTGCATCTGGAGGACGCGACCCACGCGCTCCTTACGGTCCTTCGTGGAGTTCTCGACGTGCGACCCGGCCTTGAGCTGGCCGGAGTACACGCGGACGTAGGTGAGCCGACCCACGTAGGGGTCGGACATGATCTTGAACACGAGACCGGCGAAGGGCTCGCTGTCGTCGGCCTTGCGGACGACCGTCTCGCCCTTGGTCGTCGTGACCTCGAGGGCGGGGACATCCAGCGGCGACGGCAGGAACTGCACGATGCCGTCGAGGAGCGGCTGGATCGCCTTGTTCTTGAAGGCGCTGCCGCACAGGACCGGGACGCCGTGGCCGTCGATCGTCGCCCGGCGAACCGCGTTGAGGAGCTCCTCCGACGTCGGCTCCTGCTCGTGCACGAACTTCTCCATGAGGGCCTCGTCGTGCTCGGCGAGCTTCTCGAAGAGGTCGTGATGGGCCTGCTTGGCCTTCACCTCGTACTCCGCCGGGATCGCCGCCTCCTCCCAGTCCTCGCCCATCTCGCCGCTCCAACGGAGGGCGCGCATGTGGATGAGGTCGATGACGCCGTGGAAGTCGGACTCGGCGCCCCACGGGAGCTGCAGCACGAGCGGGTTCGCGTTGAGGCGCTCGACCATCATGTCGACGGTGCGCTGGAAGTTCGCGCCGGTGCGGTCCATCTTGTTGACGAAGCAGAAGCGCGGCACGTTGTAGCGGTCGGCCTGGCGCCAGACGGTCTCGGTCTGCGGCTCGACCCCCGCGACGGCGTCGAAGACCGCGATCGCGCCGTCGAGCACGCGGAGCGACCGCTCGACCTCGACCGTGAAGTCGACGTGGCCGGGCGTGTCGATGATGTTGATCCAGTGGTCCTTCCAGACGCAGGTGGTCGCGGCCGAGGTGATCGTGATGCCGCGCTCGCGCTCCTGCTCCATCCAGTCCATCGTCGCGGTGCCCTCGTGGACCTCACCGATCTTGTAGGCCTTGCCGGTGTAGTAGAGGATCCGCTCGGTCGTCGTGGTCTTGCCGGCGTCGATGTGCGCCATGATCCCGATGTTGCGGGTGCGCGCGAGCGGGTACTCGCGTACGAGCATGCCGCCCTTCCCGGCCTTCCCCTCCGCCGGGGACTGGGACTTGAGCTCTTCCGCCGAGGAGGACATCGCGGTCACCAGCGGTAGTGGGCGAACGCCTTGTTCGCCTCGGCCATCTTGTGCATGTCCTCGCGGCGCTTCACCGAGACGCCCTGGCCGCTGGCCGCGTCCATCAGTTCGCCGACGAGGCGCTCCGCCATCGTGTGTTCCTTGCGAGCCCGGGAGTTGTTCACGAGCCACCGCAGGGCGAGCGTCGTGCCGCGGACGGCGCGGACCTCGACCGGGACCTGGTAGTTGGAACCGCCGACGCGTCGCGACCGCACCTCGACGGTGGGTCGTACGTTCTCGACGGCCTTCTTGAGCGTGATCACCGGGTCGTTCGCGGTGCGCTCGCTGATGACCTCGAGCGCCTTGTAGACGGTCTGCTCGGCGATCGACTTCTTCCCGTGGAGCAGCACCTTGTTGATGAGCTGCGTCACGAGCACGTTCTGATAGACGGGGTCGGCGACGACCGCGCGCCTCGAAGACACTCCCTTGCGCGGCATCAGTTGCCCTTCTTGGCGCCGTAGCGGGAGCGGGCCTTCTTGCGATCCTTCACGCCGGCGGTGTCGAGCGTGCCGCGCACGATCTTGTAGCGGACGCCCGGGAGGTCGCGGACGCGGCCGGCGCGCACGAGCACGAGCGAGTGCTCCTGCAGGTTGTGACCGACGCCGGGGATGTACGCGGTGACCTCCACGCCCGAGGTGAGCCGCACGCGCGCGACCTTGCGCAGCGCGGAGTTCGGCTTCTTCGGGGTGGTCGTGAACACGCGCGTGCAGACGCCGCGACGCTGCGGTGACCCCTTGAGCGCGGGGCTCTTGGTCTTGGTCACCGGGCGCTGGCGCCCGTTCCTGATCAATTGTTCGATCGTCGGCATGTTCCTGTCCTGTCCGTCCCGTCGTTCGGTCCGAGCGGAGACACGAGAGCCGGGCCCACGGCCCGGCTCCAGGGAACCCTGCGTGGTGCGCGCAGCGTCTCCCTTGGAAACCCCCTCGGAAGTCTTCGATCCCGGGCTCGGTCGCCCGGCGCGGAGGGAGACCGTACTAGGCACGGTTCCTGCGTGTCAATCGGCGGCCCTCCCGGGGGGTTCCGGGTGCCTCCGGGACCCCTGCTAGCGTCCCCGCCGTGGCCCCGGGAACCGACCTCGCCCCCCTCGCCGACCTCGCCCGGGAGGCCGCCCTAGCGGCCGGGACGCTCATCCGGGGGGCCGGGCGGGGCGTCGCCCCGCAGGAGAAGGCCAGGCACGACTACGTGACCGCGGTCGACCGGGCGGCCGAGGAGGCCATCCGGGCGGTGCTCGGGCGGGGCGCCCCCTCGATCCCCGTGCTCGGCGAGGAGGGTGGCGGCCCCGACGCCGCCCCCGAGCTCTGGGTGGTCGACCCCCTGGACGGGACGGCCAACTTCGTGCACGGGTTCCCGGCCGTGGGGGTCTCGATCGCGCTCGTCCGGGACGGCCGACCGGTCGTCGGGGTCGTCCACGCACCCTTCCTCGGTGAGACCTACCGCGCGGTGCGCGGCGGCGGAGCGAGCGTCGAGCGCGCCGACGGCGTGGAGCCCCTCCGCGTCTCGGACCGCCCGCTCGGGCGGGCGATCGTGACGACGGGGCTCCCCTTCCGCCGTCGGGACGCGCTGCCGAGGTTCCTGCGGACCCTCGAGCGGGTCTTCGACGCGATCGAGGACATCCGTCGGCCGGGCGCGGCCGCGCTCGACCTCGCGTGGGTCGCCTCCGGCGTCTTCGAGGCCTACTTCGAACTCGGGCTCGCGCCGTGGGACGTCGCGGCCGGCGGCCTGCTCGTCGAAGAGGCCGGCGGCCGCGTCACCGACTGGAAGGGCGGCGACGGCTGGGTGACCGGGGAGATCCTCGCGGGGAACCCCGGCGCGCACGCGGGACTGCTCCCGCTGCTCTGACCCGGACGTGCGTGGGGGGGGGGGGGGGGGGGGGGGCGCCCCCCCCCCGCGGGGGCGGGGGCCGCGGAGGCGGGGGGTCGGG
>JBJTHT010000109.1:0-4804 GCA_046094605.1 Actinomycetota bacterium
CCCGATGCTAGCAAGCGGCCTCAGGCGGCGGTCGGAACCGCGACCGGGATGGCCGCCTCGTGGGGCGGGACGGCCGACCGGAACGAGCGCACGATCGCGAGGAAATCGGTGCGCTGCGCGGCCCAGGTGCCGGGCGGGAAGATCGCCGCGATCAGGTAGCCGACGCCGTCGCGACCGAGGGTGAAGGCACCCGCGACGCCGGCGATCGGGGCGCCGTCCTCGAGGTAGTCGGCGACGACGAGGCGTCCCGTCTCGCCCGCCACGCGGATCGCGCGGGTCTCGCGCACGTCGAAGGTCGAGTCGTTCGTGAGGAAGTACAGCGTCATGTCGTCGAGCGAGGAGAAGCCCTCGGTCGTCACGACGAGGGCCTGGAAGATCGTGCGGTCGTCGGAGGTCTGGTCGACGGCGAACCGGTCGCCGAGGACGCTGGACGGCGAGGCGGACGGGGAAGCGAGCGCGGGTGGTTCCGCGAGGACCCCCGCGAGGACCCCGGGCGTCGAGGCCGTTGCCATCCGTGTCGCGAGGACGGTGAAGGTGTTCTCGGCCGGCAGGCGGGCCACGAAGCGCCCGGTGGGGTCGTGGTAGTCCACGAGGGAACGACCCGGCGCTGCACCGCAGGCCGCGACGAGGAGTGCCAGGAACGCGAGCCCAGCGGTGCGCCGCACCGCGGCATCTTCCCAGATGGGGTGTTCCCGGGCCGTTCCGGGGAATGGATAGCGTTGCAGCGGACACGGGAGGTCCCATGAACAAGAACGGACTCATCGCCGAGGTCGCGGACCGCACGGGCGCGAGCAAGGCCGAGGTGTCGCGGGTGATCGACGGGCTCATGGAGGTCGTGCGGGACGCGGTGGCCCGCGGGGACCGCGTGTCGCTCGTTGGGTTCGGGACGTTCGAGCGGCGTCGCCGCAGCGAACGCGTGGCGCGCAACCCGCGTCAGCCCGCCACCCCGATCGTGGTGCCGGCGCGTGACCTGCCGTGGTTCACGCCGGGCAAGGAGTTCAAGGACCTGGTCGCGATGCGCCAGCCGGAACGTCCGCCGCGGATGCCGCGGCTGCGCTCGGCCTAGCGGTCAGTCGAAGGTGACGATGTGCAGGCCGCGGGCCATGCGCCGGCCCTGTTCGTCGGCGAGGTCGAAGCGCACCCGCTGACCGAGGCGGAGCATGCGCACCTCGGAGCCCTCGAGGGACGTCGCGTCGATGCCGACCTCGCTGCCGTCGTCGAGCAGCAGGGAACCGACGCGCGTGCCCTCGTCGTAGTCCTTCACGGTTCCCTGCGCCATCCCTAGCCTCCCAGCGAGCGTGCCCGGAGCCGGTCGCCGAGGTCGAGTTCCTGCGCGACCCCGCGCGTTCGACCCGGATCGGTGGTCCCGAGCAGGCGAAGGATATCGTCCGGGCGGTCCACGTCGAACGCGAGGCCCGGGTCGCGTACGACGGCCACCGGCAGACCCTTGGCTTCGGCGAGCGCGCGGTGGCGCGCGAAGGAGTCCGGACCGAACCGCGAGGGGATCGCGCGCGGGGGCCGGCGGAGCAGGAGGCTCGTGCCGACGCCGTCCGCGGCGGGTGCGATCACGATCGGGCCCACGGTGTGGAGCGCGCGGCCCAGTTCCTCCGAGGTGAGCGTCGGGAGGTCGCCCGGCACGATCGCGAGCGCGTCGGCCTCGCGGTCGCGCGCGAGGCCCTCGACCTGACGGATCGCGCGCCCGAGCGGACCCTCCGCCTCGGGGACCGCGACCGCGCGCCGCGCCGCCGCGACCTCGAGCACCGCCTCGTCGGGGGAGACGACCCACGTCTCCCATCCCGGGTGGCCCAGGCACGCGTCGAGGACGTCCTCGAGCATCGCGAGCGAGATGGCCGCGCGTTCGAGCGGAGAGAGCGCCGGCGCGAGGCGTCGCTTCGCGCGGCCGAGCGCCTTCACCGGGATCGCGAGGATCCGCATCGCGCAAGGCTAGCGTCCCCGCCGACTAGGATGCGCCCGAGGTCGCAGGCCGTCGGAGGGGCGCCGGAGGGTCGATGGAACCCTGGTACGTGATCGCCGAACCGATCCTGCTGCGCCCCAACCAGCTCTGGTTCAACTGGCACTTCGAGGGCGAGGAACACCTCCCGTACAGCGGCCCGGCGATCGTCGCGGGCAACCACATCTCCTACTTCGACCAGTTCGTGAGCGGCTACGCGCTCGTGCGCGCCGGGCGTCGGCCCCGGTTCCTCGGGAAGGCCGAGCTCTTCGACATCCCCGTCGTCGGGACGGTGTTCCGCGGCGCGGGGCAGATCCCGGTGCGGCGGGGGACCGGCGACAGCGCGCCGCTCGACGCCGCGCTGCGGGCCCTCGACCGCGGCGAGGTCGTCGTGCTCTACCCCGAGTCGACGGTCACGAAGGAACCCGACTTCCTCCCGATGGCGGGCAAGACCGGCGCGGTGCGGCTCTCGCGACTCTCGGGGGTTCCCATCACGCCCTTCGCGTCGTGGGGACCGCAGCGCGTGTGGCAGAAGACCGGCAAGCAGAGCCTGCGCTTCGGTCGCCCGCTCTGGGCGAAGGCGGGGCCGCCGATCGCGCCGACGAGCCGTTCGATCGACGACACGGCGGATCTGCGCGCGGCCACCGCGGACCTCATGGCCGTCCTGCGCACGATGGTCATCGATCTGCGCGATCGCTACCCCGCGCGCTGGGCCGAGCGGTAGGGTCGCTTCCATGAGGAAGCGCGTCGCCGTCGTGTTCGGCGGTCGGTCGGCCGAACACGAGGTCTCGGTGATCTCCGCGCGGTCGGTGCTCGAGGCGCTCGACCCGGCGCGCTTCGAGGCCGTGCCGGTCGGCGTCACCAAGGCCGGTCGCTGGGTGCTCCTGCCCGGCGCGCCGCCGCCGCTCCCGGAGGGCGGGCTCGCCGAGGTCCGCGACGGTGCGGACGTCGCGCTCGACCAGCGTCCCGGTTCCCGGGAACTGGTCGCCTCCGACGGGGCGCGCACCGCGATCGACCTCGTGTTCCCCGTGCTGCACGGCCCGCACGGCGAGGACGGTTCGATCCAGGGCTTCCTCGAGACGCTCGGCGTCCCCTACGTCGGCGCGGGCGTACTCGCGTCGGCGGTCGGCATGGACAAGGCGGTGCAGAAGTCGGTCCTGCGCGACGCGGGGATCCCGGTCGTGGACCACGAGGTCGTGCACGAACGCGATTGGATCGAGGAACCCGAGGCCGTCGAGGCGCGCGCGGCGCATCTCGGCTCTCCGGTCTTCGTCAAGCCCGCGTCGCTCGGCTCGTCCGTGGGCGTGACGCGCGTGGATGCCGCACCGGACCTCGCGGGCGCGCTCGACGTCGCCTTCCCCCACGGGCGGAAGGCGCTCGTCGCGCGCGCCGCCCTGGGCGCCCGCGAGATCGAGTGCGCCGTCCTCGGCAACGACGACCCTGTCGCATCGCTCGCGGGGGAGATCGTCCCGCGCGGTCACGCGTTCTACGACTACGACGCGAAGTACCTCGACGCGGGCGGGGCCGATCTCGTCGTGCCGGCGGACCTCCCGGCCGGGACGCTCGCCGATGTGCAGCGGCTCGCCGTCGCGGCGTTCCAGGCGATCGACTGCGCGGGGATGGCGCGCGTGGACCTGTTCCTCGGCCGCGACGGCTCGCTCGTCGTGAACGAGGTGAACACGATCCCGGGGTTCACGCCGATCTCGATGTACCCGAAGCTCTGGGAGGCCTCGGTCCTTCCCTACCGGGACCTGCTCACGCGCCTGCTCGACCTCGCGGAGGAGCGGGCCGCGGCGGAGGCCGCGAAGGGCTAGAGGTTGACGACCGGGCAGGTGAGGGTGCGCGTGATGCCCTCGACCGCCTGGACCTTCGCCACCACGAGCTTGCCGAGTTCGTCGACGTCCGTGGCCTCGGCGCGCACGATCACGTCGTAGGGGCCCGTCACGTCCTCGGCCTCGGCGACGCCGGGGATCCCGCGGATCTGCCGCGCGACGCCGACGGCCTTGCCGACCTCGGTCTGGATGAGGATGTACGCAGTGACCACGGAACCTCCCCTGTCGGTTGCTCCGATGCTAGCCCCGCGTCGTCCCATCGGACAACGCCGCGGGTGGCAAGATGGCCGCATGGCCCGCAAGCGCAAGGGGTTCGACCCGCTGGCGATCTACCGCCGCATCCGCAAGCCCATGCCGCCGCCCCAGCGCGTCGAGCGCGACCGGCGGCGCGAGGTCCGCGACGACGCGGACCGCCGCGACATGCGCGAGGGCGGCGCGTGACGTTCGCCGACCGCCTCGACGCGGGCCGTCGCCTCGCCGCGGCGCTCCCAGACCTCGACCCGCCGGTCGTCGTCCTCGGGATCGCGCGCGGCGGCGTCGTCGTCGCGCGCGCCGTCGCCGACGCGCTCGGCGTCGCCTGCGAGGTCGCCCTGGTGCGGAAACTGGGCGCACCGGGGAACCCCGAACTCGCGATCGGCGCGATCGCACCGGGCGTGCGCGTCCTGGACGACGAGATCGTGGAAGACCTCGGCGTCACCGCGGCGTTCGTGGATGCCGCCGTGGCACGCGAGGAGCGGGAGCTCGCCCGACGCGAGGCGCGCTACCGCGCCGGTCGCGACGCCCCCGACCTCACCGGTCCGACCCCGCTCGTGGTGGCCGCCCGCGTCGCGGTTTCCCCGCTGCGGATCCGCTCGACCACGTGCTCTACGCGCGGCACCTCATGGCGCGCGTCGGACTCTGGTTCGCGTTCGCGGGGTTCTTCGCGATCTACGCGTCGATCGCGAGTTCGGGGTTCCCCGGTGCGCCCAGTTTCCGCACCAGGGCGACCTCGCAGGCGACGCCGAGCGCGTCGGCGACGGCG
>JBJTHT010000110.1:0-4716 GCA_046094605.1 Actinomycetota bacterium
GTCGATCCCCGAGATCGCGGGTGACTCGGCGAACCTCGTGGAACCGACCGACGTGGACGCGCTCGACGGCGGGCTCTCGCTGCTCCTCACCGATGCGGGGGAGCGGGGGCGGCGCGCCGCCCGCGCGGCCCGGGGGGGCGCGGGGCGGGGCGCGGCCGGGGGGCGCCCCCCCCCCCCCCCGCCCGGCGGTAGCATCCCCGCGTGCAGCGCCACGTCCTCGTCACCGGCGGCGCCGGTTTCATCGGTTCCCACGTCGTCGACGCGCTCCTGGCCGACCCCGCCACGCGCGTGACGGTGCTCGATCGGCTCTCGATCGGCGGCTCGCGCGAGAACCTCGCCCAGCACGACGCGGACGCGCGGTTCCGGTTCGTCCTCGGCGACGCGCGCGACGCCGTGGCGGTGGGTCCGCTCGTCGCGGAGGCGGACGCGGTCGTGCACGCGGCGGCCGAGACGCACGTGGATCGCAGCATCGACGGCCCGCTCGGGTTCGTGGAGTCCAACGTGATCGGCACGGCGACGGTCCTCGACGCGTGCCGCGGGCACGGGCGCCGCCTCCTGATGGTGTCGACCGACGAGGTGTACGGCGAGCGGCCCGAGGGCGTCGCCCCGTTCCCGGAGGACGCGCCGCTCCGACCCCGGAGCCCCTACGCCGCGAGCAAGGCGGCCGCGGACCTCCTGTGCGCCGCGTACCGGACGACCTACGGCCTCGCGGTGCAGGTCGTGCGCGGCACGAACGCCTACGGCCCGCGCCAGCTCGAGCGTGTCGTCCCGACCTTCTCGCTCGCCGCGCTCCGGGGAGAACCGCTGCCCCTCTACGGGGCCGGCGAGCAGCGGCGGGAGTACCTCCACGTGACGGACTGGGCGCGCGGCGTCCTCGCGGTGCTCGATCGCGGCGCACCCGACGGCGTCTACAACATCGGGTCGGGCACGGAGATCGCGAACCGCGACCTCGCGCGGCGCGTGCTCGCGATCGTCGGCGCGCCGCAGGACCGCGTCGCCTCGGTGGCGGATCGACCGGGCCACGACTTCCGCTACGGCGTCGCCGACGATCGCCTGCGCGCGCTCGGCTGGTCGCCGACGATCCCCTTCGACGAGGGCCTCGCCGCCACCGTCGCGTGGTACCGCGAGCACTTGGACGCCGTGCTCGCGCGCACGCCGTGAGGCTCGTCGTCACCGGGGCGGGCGGCGGGCTCGCGCGCGCCTTCCTCGCCCACCTCGGTCCGCGCGCCGACGTCGTCGCGTTCCCCCACGGCGAGCTCGACGTCGGCGACGCCGGTCAGGTGCGCGACCGCATCCCCGCGTGCGACGCGATCGTGAACCTCGCGGCGTTCACCGACGTGGACGGATGCGAGCGCGATCCCGCGCGTGCCGAGCGCGACAACGCGACCGCGGTCGCACACCTCGCGGCGGCGGCGCGGGCGCGCGGCGCGGCGCTCCTGCACGTGTCCACCGACTACGTGTTCGACGGTCGCAAGGGTGCGCCCTACGACGAGCGCGACGCGCCCGCGCCGCTCTCGGTCTACGGTCGGACGAAACTGGCCGGCGAGGAGCACGCGCGCACGGTCCCCGAGCACCTCGTCGTGCGCACCGGGTTCCTCTTCGGCGTCGGCCGGGACCACTGCTCGCGCAGCGTCGCGCGGATGGTCGTGGGCGAGGAGGCGGGCGGACTCGTGGACCGCGTCGGCTCGCCGACCTTCGTCCCCGACCTCGCCGCGCGGCTCCTCCCGCTCCTCGCGTCGGGACGATGGGGGACCTACCACCTGGCGGGACCCGAGCCGACGACCTGGTTCGACGTGCTGGACCGCGCGCGGCGGATCGGTGGCCTGCCGGGGCGCGTCGTCGCGCAGCACGCGGCCGATCTCCACCTCCTCGCCCCCCGCCCCGCCGCGAGCGCGCTCGCGAGCGTGCGCCTCGCGGAGGCGGGCGTGGACCCGCTCCCGCCGCTCGACGATGCGATCGGGCGCCTCCTGCGCGAGGGTGCGCTCCCGGCCTCGGGGCCCGCCTAGACTCGCCGGATGCGCGCGGGACGGGGGGCCTCGGGCGGCGCGACCGCCGGTGTCGTCGGCCTCGCCCTCCTGCTCCTCGCGTGTTCCACCGGTGGCGGCGATGGGGGGAACCCGGCCGGCGGTCGCTCCTACCCGCCGACCGTCTCGCCGTCGCCGCCCGTGGCCTACGACGCGAGCGGCATCGACACGCGCTGGCCGATCAAGTACGTCGTGTACCTGATCAAGGAGAACCGCTCCTACGACCACCTGTTCGCGACGTTCCCCGGCGGCGACGGCTCCACCATGGGCATGGACCGCGGACAACCGAGACCCCTGCGCGTGGGGACCGACCAACGCGTCCCGGGCGACATCCCGCACTGTTACAACTGCGCGATCGTCGCGTGGAACGGCGGACAGAACGACCAGTTCGACCAGGGGCCGATGGGGGACTGGGCCTACACGTACCTCACGAGCGACATGCTGCCGAACTACTGGCACTGGGCGGAGCAGAACGCCCTCTTCGACAACTTCTTCGCCAGCGCGCAGGGGCCATCGTTCCCGAACCACCTCTTCACGATCGCCGCGCAGTCCGGCGGCGCGCACGACAACCCGCGCCGGAGCGGGTTCTTCTCCAACACCTTCGGGTGCGATGCGCCCGAGCAGCAGCTCGTCGAGGTGACGGACTCCGAGGGCCAGACGGCGATGGTTCCGCCGTGCTTCGACTTCCTGACGGAGGGCGACCTCCTCAACCGCGCCGGCATCGAGTGGGCGCACTACTCCGCGACCGAGACGCAGCGCGGCTACATCTGGTCGGCCTTCGCCGCGCTGCGTCGCTACCGCGAGGACCCCGAGGCCTGGGCGCGCTACATGCGACCCGTGGATCGCGTCGTGAGCGACATCGAGAAGGGCTACCTGCCCGCGGTGTCCTGGATCACGCCGCGCTTCGAGCTCTCCGAGCACCCCGAGTACAACTTCTGCGCCGGCGAGAACTGGTCCACCGAGGTCATCAACGCGATCATGCGCAGCCCGATCTGGAACGAGACCGCGATCTTCCTCACGTGGGACGACTACGGCGGCTTCTACGACCACGTCCCGCCGCCGCAGGTGGACGACTTCGGGTTCGGGTTCCGTGTCCCGCTCATCGTGATCAGTCCCTACGCGCGTCAGGGCGTGGTCTCGCACGAGCTCGGCGAGTTCTCGAGCGTCCTGCGGTTCATGGAGGACAACTACCGGCTCGACCGGTACCTCACGGACCGCGACCGCACCGCGACGCCGCTCCTGTCGGCCTTCGACTTCACGCAGGAACCGCGGCAGCCGGACCCGCTGCCGCTGCGGACCGACTGCGAGGGCGACCCCTTCTCGCCCCCGGCCCAGCCGGGCGGCTGAGGCCACCGGGGCCGGTGCTAGGCTCGGCCCCGATGCCCGACGCCACGCGCGACGACCGCGACCCGCGCGTCCCCGAGGCCCTCGCACGCGAGCTCTACTGGGCCGGGGAGGCCTCCCCGCGCTCGACGATGAGCACGGCGGAACTGCGTGACGCCCTGCACGACTTCGCCGCCGTGGTGCGCGGCGACGAGGCGCTCGGCATCCCGCGGGCCGAGCCGTACCTCGCGTCGCCGGTCGCCTGGCGCCGCCGACTGAAGAAGGTCCAGTTCCGTGCGCTCCGTCCGGTCTCGCGCCGCTACGACCGGCTGCTCGCCGACCTCGGGGAACTCGCGGCGGGCCTCGCCGACCGGCTGGCGCGCGTCGAGGCCGAGCTGGACCACCTCCGCCGCGACGCGGACTAGATGCGCATCGCCGTCTGCCATCCCCAGACGCCCTTCGCCCGCGGGGGCGCGGAGGCGCATGCCGAGGGGCTCGTGCGCGCGCTGCGCGATGCGGGTCACGAGGCGGAACTCGTGTCCGTGGCCGGTGCGTGGTTCCCCGGGAACATGCTCGTCCACCAGATGGCCTTCTGGCGGAGCATGGACCTCGCGTCGTCGAACCGCCTCGCGATCGACGCGGTGATCGCCCTCAAGGTCCCCGCCTACCTCGTGCCGCACGATCGCAAGGTCGTGTGGCTGATCCACCAGCACCGCACCGCGTACGAGCTCTGGGACCACCCGGACTTCGCCGATCTCTCGACGCAGGAGGAGGGCGCGGCGGTCCGCTCGATGATCCGACGCGCCGACGCCGTGGGGCTCGGCGAGGCGCGGCGGATCTTCACGAACTCGCGCAACGTCCGGGACCGTCTGTGGCGCACGCAGCGACTGGAGAGCGAGGTGCTCTACCACCGCTCGCCGGCCACCGAGGCCCTGCTCGGCCTCGTACCGGGCCCGATCGGCGACCACGTGTTCCTGCCGGGGCGCATGGAACGGATGAAGCGCCAGGATCTCGTCATCGAGGCGATGCGCCACGTGCGCTCGTCCGTGCGCCTCGTGATCGCGGGATCGGGGCCCGACGAGGAACGCCTGCGCGACCTCGCCCGTGCTCGCGGGGTCGCGGACCGCGTCACGTTCGAGATCCGCGTGTCCGACGAGCGGCTCCACGACCTCTACCGCAGCGCGCTCGCGGTCCACTACGGGCCCTACGACGAGGACTACGGCTACGTGACGCTGGAGGGATTCGCGGCCCGCCGGCCGGTCGTCACGACGACCGACGCCGGCGGGCCGCTCGAGTTCGTCGAGGACGGCGCGACCGGACTCGGCACGCCGCCCGCTCCCGAGGCGATCGCCCTGGCGTTCGCCCGCCG
>JBJTHT010000111.1:0-2179 GCA_046094605.1 Actinomycetota bacterium
GCCCCCCTGGCCACCCCGGACCCGGGGGCGGACGCCGCCGCGGTCGTGCACGTGGTGCGCGCCGCGGCGGCGTCCCGCGGCCTCTGCGACGTGTACCCCGTGGGCGCCGTGACGCGGGGTCTCGCCGGTGCGGAGATGGCCGAGCTCGGCGAGCTCTACGAGGCCGGCGTGCGCGTGTTCAGCGACGACGGCCACGTCGTGCCGAACGCCCGCGTCCTGCGCAACGCCCTCACGTACCTGCGCGCGTTCCCCGGCGCGGTCTTCGCGGAACACGCCGAGGACCCGACGCTCGGCGAGGGCGCGATCGCCCACGAGGGACTCGTCTCGGCGACGCTCGGCCTCGCATCGGTGCCCCGCGAGGCGGAGGAGATCGTGGTCGCGCGCGACATCGCCCTCGCGCGCCTGACCGGCGGCCGCGTCCACGTCTGCCACCTCTCCTCGGCCGGCTCGGTGGACCTCGTCCGGCGCGCGCGCGCGGAGGGCGTCCCCGTGACCGCGGAGGTGACGCCCCACCACCTCGCGATGACCGACGCATCGCTCACCACCTACGACGCGAACCTGCGCGTGAACCCGCCGCTGCGCGCCGAGCGCGATCGCGACGCGCTCCGCGCGGGGCTCGCGGACGGGACGATCGACGCGGTCGCGACCGACCACGCCCCCCACGCGCCGGAGGAGAAGGAGGTCGAGTTCGACCTCGCCCCGCCCGGCACGATCGGCCTCGAGACCGCGCTCGCCGTGGTCCTCACCGACCTCGTCCATCCCGGACTGCTCGACCTCCCGCGCGCCATCGCCGCGCTCTCGACGAACCCCGCGCGCATCCTCGGCGCGACCGGCCACGGGGGCCCGATCGAACCGGGGGCGCCCGCCAACCTGGTGCTCGTCGACCCCGAGGCGACCTGGACGGTGGCGGCGCCGTTCGCCTCCCGGAGTCGCAACTCCGCGTTCCTCGGCCGCACGCTGCGCGGCCGCGTCGTCGCCACGTTCCTGCGCGGCGAGGCGGTCGTGCTCGACGGGGAGGCGCGACGCTGAACCCGCCGGCGCTGCTCGCCCTCGAGGACGGCACCGTCTTCCGGGGTCGGGCGTTCGGCGCCCGCGGCGAGACGTTCGGCGAGGCGGTGTTCAACACCGCGATGTCGGGCTACCAGGAGGTCCTGACCGACCCCTCGTACGCGCGGCAGATCGTCGCCATGACCTCGCCGCAGCAGGGGAACTACGGGACGAACGATGCGGACGCCGAGTCGGCGTCGGTGCGCGTGGCGGGGTTCGCCGTGCGGGAGGTCGCGCGGCGCGCCTCGAACTGGCGGAGCGAGCGGAGCCTCGGGGAGGTGCTCGAGGCCGCCGGCGTCCCGGGCATCGAAGGGATCGACACGCGTGCCCTGACGCTGCGCCTGCGGGACGCGGGTGCGATGCGCGCGGCGATCTCCACCGAGGACCTCGACCCGGGGTCCCTCGTGGCCCGCGTCCGCGCGTCGGACGGGATGGAGGGCGCGGATCTCGCCGCGAGCGTGTCCTGCGACGCGCCGTGGGAGGCCGCGACGCTCGTCGGTCCCGCGTCGAGTGACCGCGGCCGCGTCCACCGCGTCGCGGCGTGGGACTTCGGCATGAAGCGCGACATCCTGCGTCGCCTCGCGGCCGTCGGATGCGAGGCGACGGTGTTCCCCGCGACGACGCGGCCCGACGAGGTCGTCGGGTACGACGGCATCTTCCTGAGCAACGGCCCCGGCGATCCGGCGGTGACCCGCTACGGCATCGAGGCCGCGCGCGCGTTCCTCGGGTCCGTGCCGGTCTTCGGGATCTGCCTCGGCCACCAGCTGCTCGGGCTCGCGCTCGGAGGCGGCACGCGCAAGATGAAGTTCGGGCACCGCGGCGCGAACCAGCCGGTCATCGACCGCGACTCGGGGCGGGTCGAGATCACGAGTCACAACCACGGGTTCGCGGTGCGGGAGGTCGCGCGGCGCGCCTCGACCTGGCGGAGCGAGCGGTGCCTCGGAGAGGTGCTCGAGACCGCCGGCGTCCCGGGCATCGAAGGGATCGACACGCGTGCCCTGACGCTTCGCCTGCGGGATTCGGGTGCGATGCGCGCGGCGAGATCCGCGCCCTCCATCCCGTCCGACGCGCGGACGCGGGCCACGAGGGACCCCGGGTCGAGGTCCTCGGTGGAGATCGCCGCGCGCATCGC
>JBJTHT010000112.1:0-13523 GCA_046094605.1 Actinomycetota bacterium
AGGCCGCCCTGCCTCCGGGTGTCCTCGGCAATCGGGTGAGGAGCACCGCCCCACTCGTCCTCGAGGACTGGCGGGCGGCCCGCGATCGCGACGAGGGACCCCATGAACCGGTACCGCCGATACCTGCGCTGGCTCAAGCGGGCGACCTACGCGCTCGTGATCTACCTCGCGGTGGCCTACCTGCTCGTGGGCGTGAGTCCGCGGGACGCGCTCCTCGATCCCGGTGAGAACCTCGCGGCGTTCCGCGGCGTGCTCGTGCAGGGGCTCGTGCTCGTCGGCTTCATCATCATCCAGTTCGTCGCGAGGTTCTGGTTCCTCGCGCGCGGCAACGACTACGTCATCTATCCCAACGAGTACGACACCTCCTTCGACGACGTCCGTGGGCAGCCCGCCGCGGTCGATGCGACCAAGGAGGTGCTGCGCGTCTTCCAGGGGTTCAAGGACTTCAAGCAGATGGGGGGCTATCCCCCGCACGGCATCCTCTTCGAGGGTCCGCCCGGCACGGGCAAGACGCTCATGGCCAAGGCCATCGCGGGTGCCACGGGCGTGCCGTTCCTCTTCGCCACGGGTTCGGGCTTCTCCAACATGTTCCTCGGCATCGGCAACCTGAAGGTGCGGCGCCTCTTCACGAAGGCGCGGAACATGTCGGACAAGTACGGGGGCGCCGTGATCTTCATCGACGAGATCGATGCCGTCGGTGCCCGCGGCGGCGTCTCCGATCGCTCCGTGCCGACCCCGGGGACCGACCGGCTCGTCGTCGGTGCCGGCATGGGGGGCGGCGGGGGGATGGGCGTGATCAACGAGCTCCTCGTGCAGATGGACGGCTTCACCGTCCCGCGTGGGTTGTGGCGCCACGTCCGGCGCATCCTGCTGCGGTCACGGCCGAAGGTGCCCTTCTACAACATCCTCGTCATCGCGGCGACCAACCGCGCGACGGCCCTCGACCCCGCCCTGCTTCGTCCGGGCCGCTTCGACCGCAAGATCCACGTGGGCCTGCCGGACGCGGAGGGACGCGGGGACATCGCCCGCTACTACCTGGCCAAGGTCCGGCACGAGCCCATCGACATCGAGAAGCTGGCGCGGATGACCGTCGGGTACTCCCCGGCCATGATCAAGAACATCGTCAACGAGGCGCTGCTCTTCGCGCTCCAGGACGGGCGGGACGCCCTGCGGTGGGACGACCTCTGGCAGGCCAAACTCACGGAGGAGATCGGCCTCAAGCAGCCGGTCAAGTACAGCGACCGCGAGAAGGAGATGGTCGCCGTCCACGAGGCGGCCCACGCGGTCACCTCCTACGCGCTGCAGCGCGGCGAGCGGCAGATCCAGGTCATCACGATCCAGAAGCGCGAGTCGGCGCTGGGCCTCGTGAGTTCCCAGGCGATCGAGGAGATGTACCTCTCCACCCAGAAGCAGCTCCTCGCCCAGATCCAGGTGTCGCTCGCGGGGCTCGTCGCCGAGGACATCTGGTTCGGTCAGACGACGTCCGGCCCGTCCTCGGACCTCATCAACGCCACGCGCATCGCCGCGGTCTACGTGGGGCTCTACGGCATGGGTCGCAGCCTCGTCTCGGTGGGCGCGATCGGCGCGAACCTGCTGGACGGCGATCCGATCGGGTCCGTGATCCGCGACCCCGATCGCCGCCGCGAGATGGACGCGATCCTCGACGACTGCCGGACCCGCGTCCGGGGGCTCCTCACCACCAAGCGCGCGACCGTCGAGGGCGTCCGCGATGCGCTCCTGTTGCGCGAGGAGCTGATCGGGGACGAGATCGAGGCCCTCATGGCAGACCTCGGCGAGCGGGAGCCCCTCGACGTCGAGGTCCCGGTCCTGACCGACGTCGCCGCCCCCCTGCCGGTCGACCCCTCGGGCAACGGCAGCGGCTCCGGGAACGGCCGTCCTGCCTGAGATGCGCCTCTACAACACGCTCACCCGCACCGAGGACGAGGTCGCACCCGGCGGCGGACCGGTGCGCATGTACTCGTGCGGCCCCACGGTCTACCGCTACGTGCACATCGGGAACCTGCGGTCGTTCCTGCTCTCCGACCTGATCCGTCGTGTCCTGGAGTTCGAGGGTCGCGAGGTGCGGCAGGTCATGAACATCACCGACGTCGGACACATGACCGACGAGGTCTCCGACGCCGGCCGCGATCGTATGGAACTCGCCACGGCCGACGAGGGCCTCGCGCCCCTCGAGATCGCGGCGAAATACACGGCCGCGTTCCTCGAGGATGCCGCCGCGCTGAACCTCCTCCGCGCGCACGCCTATCCCCGCGCGACCGACCACATCCCGCAGATGCTCGACCTGACGCAACGGCTCATCGAGGCGGGCCACGCCTACGAGGTGGGCGGGAGCGTCTACTTCGACGTGGCGTCGTTCCCGTCGTACGGGGCCCTCTCCGGGAACACGCTCGAGCACCTGCGTGCCGGGCATCGTCAGGAGCTCGAGGTGGATCCCAACAAGCGCAATCCCGCCGACTTCGCCCTCTGGAAGCGGGCCGGGGAGGCGCGCCTGATGAAGTGGCCGAGCCCGTGGGGCGATGGGTTCCCGGGGTGGCACATCGAGTGCTCCGCCATGGCCTTCGAACACCTCGGGGAGGCGATCGACGTGCACACCGGCGGCGTCGACCTCGTGTTCCCCCACCACGAAGACGAGATCGCCCAATCGGAGGGCGCGGTCGGTCACCCGGTGGTCGCGATCTGGGCGCACGGAGGCCATCTCCGTCTCGCCGCGCAGAAGATGGCCAAGTCCTCGGGCAACGTCATCCGCGTCGCCGACCTCGTCGCCGAGGGCTACGACCCGCTCGCCTACCGGTTCCTCACCTATCGGGCCCGCTACCGCAGCGAGATGGACTTCTCCCCCGACGCGATGCGCGATGCCGACGCGCAGGTGCGTCGCCTGCGTCGGCGCATGGCCGAGTGGGGCGCACCGACGGCCCTCGGTCCGGCGGCCACCGAGGTGGACGTCCGGTTCCGCGCGGCCCTGGCCGACGACCTCGACCTGCCCCGGGCCATCGTCATCGTGAACGAGGTCGTCGGGTCATCCCTGCCGGACGGCGAGCGCTACGCCCTCCTCGCCTCCTGGGACCGCGTCCTCGGGCTCGACCTGGCACGCGAGGTCGGCAAGACCTACGAGCCCGACGAGGAGGTCCGGCGCCTGCTGACCGAGCGCGACGCCGCCCGCGCGGCGAAGGATTACGCCACGAGCGACCGGATCCGCGCCGCGCTCGAGAGCATGGGGCTCGAGGTCACCGACACGCCGGCCGGCACCTCGGCACGACCTCGCCCCTGACCGTCGTCCTCAGGCGACGACGACGAGCTCGCGGGTCGCCTCGTTCAGTCGCTCCGCGCCCGTGGTGGTGACGGCGACCTGGTCCTCGATGCGGACACCGAAGTCCCCCGGGAGGTAGATCCCGGGCTCGTCCGAGAAGGTCATCCCCGGCGCGAGGCGCGTCGCGTTCCCCGCGACGATGTACGGCGGCTCGTGCACCTCGCGACCGATGCCGTGCCCCGTGCGGTGGATGAACCGGTCACCGTAGCCGGCGGCCTCGATGACGTCGCGCGCGGCGCGGTCGACCGCCTGCGCTTCCACGCCGGGCCGGACCGCCTCGAACGCCGCCTGCTGGGCGGCCCGGACGATGTCGTACACGCTGCGTTGCTCCGCCGACGGGGCCCCGACGAACACGGTGCGCGTGATGTCGGAACAGTACCCCTGTGCGACGCCGCCGAAGTCGAGCACCACGGCGTCGCCCTCGACGATGACGCGATCGGACGGTTCGTGGTGCGGCGATGCTGCGTTCGGACCCGATCCCACGATCGTGAAGTCGACCGAAGCGTGGCCGTGGTCACGCAGGAACCGATCGAGGTCCGCCGCCACCTCGCGTTCCGCACGGCCGGCGAACCGGACGCGGCGGATGTCCTCGAAGGCGGCGTCGGCGCCCGCTCCGGCCGCGCGGAGCGCCTCGAGTTCCTCTTCGTCCTTCACGGCGCGCAGGAGCGGGAGCGCCACGCTCGAGGCGACGAGGTCTCCCAGGCCGACCGCGCCCAGGGCGAGCGTGTGGCTCGTCCAGGCCCGGTCGCTGATCGCGTACCGACCGCGCGGGGCGACGCGCGCGAGCAGGGCGTACGGGTCCTCGGCGTCGGTCCACCCGAGGATCTCGACGGCGTGCGCCGGGGTCGCCAACGCCGCGGGGCGTTCCAGCAGCGGCACGACCATCACGGGGTCGCCGCTCGCCGGCAGCACGAGCATCGTCAACCGCTCGAGCGGCATCGCCGCGTACCCGCACAGGTACTCGAGGTCGGGGCCGGGCGTGACGAGCAGGCCCGCGAGGCCCGCTTCCCCTGCCGCTGCGGCGGCGCGGCGGCGTCGTTCGGCGAGGCGGTCCGTCACAGCTTCATCCGGATCGGGTGCGGCAGGACCTCGATGGTCGCCGGGGTGCGGCCCACGAACTCCCCGTCCGCCTCGAGTTCGATCGGGCGATCGGCGTCGATCGTCACGCTGTCCCGGACGCGCATCTCCACGACGTGGTCGTGCGGCAAGTGGTCGCCGCGGTAGATGCGCGGCAGCAGCGTGAAGGCATCGGTCTTCGGACCGGTGAAGACGAGCACGTCGAGAACGCCGTCGCCGGGATAGGACCGCGGTGAGATCTTCATGCCGCCTCCGTAGAACTGCGCGTTGCCGATGATGATGGCATACGCGGGTCCCTCGTAGACCTGTCGACCGCTCGCGACGCGTACCGTCGCCATCGGGTAGCCGGGCAGCGTGAGCCAGAACCCGAGAAAGTAGCGCGATTGCCCGAGGCGTCGCGGGAGGCGATCGGCGCGCAGCGCCACCGCCCCACCGAGGCCCGCTTCCGCGACGTTGACGAACACCCGGTCGATGGGCTCGCCCTCGCCCTGGCACCGGATGCGGCCGAGATCCAGCGGGTAGGTGTTGTCCCCTTGGAGGTGGAGGCAGGCGCGCGTCGCGTCGCCCGGGAGGCCGAAGGTCCGGATCAGGTCGCACCCGGAACCGGCCGCCACGACGCCCAGGACCGCGTCGGGGGCGACGGGCCGGTCCCCGTCGAGCATGCCGTTCACCACCTCGTGGACCGTCCCGTCGCCCCCGACGGCCACGAGGAAGCGCGTGCCGGCATCGAGGGCCTCACGGGCGAGGCGCGTCGCATCGCCCGGTCCCTCCGTCACGGCGAAGCGGTAGCGGAGCCCCCGTGCACGCAGGGTCCGCTCCAGCTCCGGGAGTTCCTGGGCGACCCGGCCCTTGCCCGCGTGCGGGTTCACGATGGCGACGAGGTCGCCGAAGGGGCTCACCATGCGCCGGATGCTACCGCCCCGGCGTGGTCACATCGCCGCGTAGGCGACGACCCCGCGATCGACGGCCTCGCGTGCCCGCGCGATCGGATCGGCCGACGCGGGTGGTGCGACCGCCTCCATCTGCCGCAGGAGGTCGAGGAGCTGCTTGCAGGTCCGCACGAAGTCCCCGGGCGCCATCTCGCAGGCGGCCAGTACCTCGTCGAGGGAACGACCTTCCGCCCAGGCGTACGCCACGTCGGCGAACCCCGCGTCCACGTCGCGCACCAGTTCGACGTGGTTCGCGTCCTCGACGGCCCGCACCCCCCGCCAGAGGGTGCCGAGGCGATCGACACGCTCGCGGCAGGCGGGCGTCGGGATCGACGCGGCGCGCGGCGTGCGCTCCCTCGATTCGTAGACCATGGTCGACGCGAGCGCCGCCGCCTCGCCCGCGCCGAGCCCCGCGAAAAGGTCATCGGCGAGCGCTTCCGCGACGAGGACGTCGGCCTCCCCGTAGAGGCGCGAGAGCATCTCCCCCTTGGGGGTGGGCCGGAACCCCTCGACGTACCCGAGTCGCTCGAGGACGCGGAGCACGCGATCGAACTGACGCGCGAGCGTCTCGGTGCGGGACCGCACGCGCCGCTCGAGCCCGGCGATCTGCTGCTCGAGCCCGTCGGCGCGCGTCGCCCAACGCTCGTGATCCGGCCGATCCGGACAGCCGTGGCAGGGGTGGTCCTGCATGTCCCGGTCGAGGCGGAGCGCCTCCTTCGCCGGTCCATCCACGCGATCGGGGCGCCCGCGTTCCGGCACCGTGACCTCGAGCGCGGCGAGGCGTCCCGCGAGGTCGCGTCGGAAGCGCGCCGAGCGCACGTTCCCGAGCCGGGGAAGCGCGACCCGTGCGAGCGCGACAGGGGATTCCGCGAGATCGTGGACGGCCAGTCGACGGAGCGTGCGATCCTCCGCGAGGACCGTGGGCCGACCCTCGCGGAGCGACAGCACGACGCCGATGCCCCGACGACCGGCCCCCGGCACGGCGATCACGTCGCCCGGGCGCAGGGTGGTGAGGCCCTCACGGACGGCCTGTCGCCGGGCCTCGCGGGCGTCCCCGCGGGCGGTCCGCCGGGCCGCGTCCACCTCGCGTCGGAGGCGCCAGTACGCGGCGAAGTCACCCCGGTCGCAGATCATCCGTGCGCGGACGCCCTCCAGCGTCTCGCGGTCGCGGTCGACGTGACGGTCGAGCGTCGCAACCCCGCGGTCGGCGAGGAACTGCGCGAAGGAGCCGTTCAGCAGGGTGTGCGCCTGGTCGCGGGTGTAGGAACGGACGAGGTTCACGGCCATGTTGTACGAAGGTCGGAACGACGACGTGAGCTCGTAGGTCCGTGTCGACGCGAGCGAGGCCACCCGCTCGAAGTCGACCTGCCGCTGGTACACGACCACGGCATGGCCGATCTCGTCGATCCCCCGTCTACCCGCGCGTCCGGTGAGCTGCGTGTACTCGCCGGGGGTCAGGAGTTCGTGCCGCTCCCCCTGGAACTTCCAGAGGTCCTCGATCACGACGGTCCGTGCGGGCATGTTGATGCCGAGGGAGAGCGTCTCGGTCGCGAACACGACCTTCACGAGACCGGCGGCGAAGAGTTCCTCCACCGTCTGCTTGAAGACGGGGAGCATGCCGGCGTGATGGGCTGCGATCCCGGCGGCGAGCGCCTCGAGGAAGGAGCCGAAGCCCAGGGCGTCCAGGTCGCCGGCGTCGATCCACGCCGCGCGTTCCTCCGCGATGTCGCGGATGCGAGCCGCCTCGTGCGGCGTCGTGAGCCGCAGTCCGGCCTCCAGCATCCACTCGACGCTCCGGTCGCACCCGGCGCGACTGAAGACGAAGTAGATCGCGGGCAGCATCCCCGCGTGCCGCAGCACCTCCACGACCTCCTCGCGGCGCGGGACCCAGACCCGTCGGTCCCCATCGCCCGATCGGCGCCCGCCGCGTCGGCGTCCACCGCCGGCGCGGCGGTCGCCTCGGAAACGGGCCTCCTCGCGGTCGAGGGTCACGAGGTAGGGGTTCGGGGCAGGTCGGCCCCCCGCGTCCACGTGCATGGGATGGAGATCCCGGCCCACGAGGTAGTGGTGCTCGATCGCCACGGGTCGCTTCTCCTCGATGACGACGCGGGTCGTCCCCCGGAGCTCCCCGAGCCACGCCCCGAACTCCTCGGCGTTGGAGATCGTGGCGGACAGACACACGACGGCGACCGAGGGCGGGAGGTGGATCAGGACCTCCTCCCACACGGCGCCACGGAACGGGTCCTGCAGGTAGTGGACCTCGTCCATGACGACGGTCCGCAGGCCTTCGAGGGTCCGGCTCGCCGCGTAGAGCATGTTGCGCAGGACCTCCGTCGTCATGACGACGATGGGCGCCTCGCTGTTGATCGCGCTGTCTCCCGTCAGGAGTCCGACGGCATCCGGACCGTGCCGGGCGACGAGATCGCCGAACTTCTGATTGGAGAGTGCCTTCAGCGGCGTCGTGTAGAAGCACTTCGCCCCGCGTTCGAGGGCGTCGGCGATCGCGTACTCGGCGACGACGGTCTTCCCCGCGCCGGTGGGCGCGGCCACGAGCACCGAATCCCCCGCCGCCAGGGCCTCGATCGCCTGGAGCTGGAACGGGTCGAGCGGGAACGGGGACGCCTCGGCGAACGCCGCGGGACGGGGCATGCGCCCAGTCTACGGGCGGGGTTCAGCCTCCGAGGTTCGCCGTCGTCTGGCCCGGGCCCGCGTACGTCCCGGCCATGACCTCCGCCTCGACGAGGTTCTGATAGCCGTCGCTCACCGCGGCGGCGGCCTGCGTCGCGAGATCGCGCGCGGACGAGATGGCGGCGAGCTGGGCATCACCCCTGAGCCCAGCGCTCTGAGCGGTGATCGTGGCCGCCACGCGGTAGAGCTCGAGGCCGTCGAGCATCCGCTGTCGCGCCTGGATCAAGCGCAGGACGAAGAGCTTGCCGAACCCCTTGTCTCGCACGCGCGCGGGCACGTCGATCGCCTCGAGCGAGGCTCGCGCCGACGCGAGCGACGCGAGGAACTGGCCCGCCCCCGCCGTCGCCGTGGAGATACCGGCCGCATCCGTCGCGCCATCGAGGACGTCGCGGAAGGCCTTCGGCAGCCCGAGGATGTCGGGCTCCCCCACCCACTGCAGATCCGCCAGAGCGGTCTCGAACTCGCCCGAGAGCGCCCTGACCACGACCGCTTCCCTGCGCTGGAGGTCCGATGCGCGTGCGGACGCGATCGATTCCCGCGCTGCGATCCCGAGACCGACGCTGAGGGCCGCGGTCGCGATGACCAGCGCGCCCACCCAGAAGCCGCGGCGGGCCAGGAGCGGGCGCGTCACCTCGACGGGAACCGGTCGAGGCGCCCCACCGCTCCGGCGACGTCCGCGCGAACCCGCCTTCCCCTTGATGGCCATGGCTACCTCCCCATCAGGCGCCCGATGATGATAGCCCCCTCGTAGAACAGCACCATCGGCACCATCATCGCGAGCATCGTGTACGGATCCGAACTCGGCGTGATGACCGCCGAGAAGACGGCGACCGAGAGGATCGCACTGCGTCGGCCGCTCCGGAGCTGGGCCGGCGAGACGAACCCGAGCAGTTGGAGGAACACGAGGATCACCGGGAACTCGAAGGCGAGCCCGAACGCCAGGGCGACGAGGAGCACGAAGCTGAGGAAGCGATCGCCCGTGAGCAGGGGCGCGAACTGCGGCCCCGCGAACCCGAGCAGGAAGGACAGCCCCTTCGGGAGCGTGACGTAGGCGACGAAGGCGCCGAGGGCGAACAGGAGGACCGAACTCGCGACGAACGGGATCGCGAGCCGGCGCTCGCGTTTCGTGAGGCCGGGGACCACGAACCGCCACGCCTGCCACAGGACGACCGGCAGGGCGATGAACAGACCGACCGCGACGACGACCTTGAGCTTGATCAGCATCGGGTCGAGGGCGCTCATGAAGTAGAGGCCGCAGCCCTGGGGGGGCCGGAGCCGTTCCGGCACCGTCTGGAGGTAGTCGCAGTAGGGCCGCAGCAGGAGATCGAGCACCGCGCCGTAGAGGAACCAGCCGACCACGGCGCCGAGCCCGATCGCACCCAGGCTCTTGAGCAGCCGGTCGCGCAGTTCCTCGAGGTGCTCGACGAGCGACATCGTGCCCTGGCCGTCGGCGGACGGCCGACGGAAGAACCGCGGAGCGGAACTCACGCGCCCGGGCCCCGGTCGATGCGGAAGGTCCGTTGCAGGTCCTCGCGGGCCTTGCGGAGCTTCCGCGCGCCGTCCGCGAGCGACGTGATGGCATCGGGCTCACCCGGGGCGGCGGGCGACGCGCCGGCGGCGGCCGTCGGAGCGTCGGCTGACGCGGCGGGCGGGGCGGCCGCCGCCGGCCTGGGTTCCTCGATGGTCTCGTTCACGACGCGCCGGACCTCGTCCTGCGCCTTGCGGAGCTCCCGGAGCGCCCGACCGATCGTCCGGCCGAACGACGGGAGGCGCTGCGGTCCGACGACCAGGAGCGCCACGACGAGGATGACGAGCATCTCCTGCGGTCCGATGTTGAGCATCAGCGTCCCCGGGTCGTGGTGCCGCGCCCGATCGCGTCGAGGGTCGGCCCGACCGCCTCGATGAAGCGGCGGACAGCGTCCGCGAGACGGCGACCCTGCCGGACGAAGGCGATCAGGAACGCGACGACGGCAGCGGTCGCGATGAGGTCGATGGCGAGGAAGGCGACGGCGGGACCCGACATGGCCCCGATGCTACCGCCGGGGGGTCAGCCGTAGCGGGCGAGCGTGCGCGCGGCGAGGACCCGCGCCCGCTCGTGGAGCCCCATCGGGGCGAGGACCCTGGCATCTCCCCCGAGCCGCAGGAGCAGACGCTCCACCCAGTCCAGGCGACCCGCCGGGAACGTCACCTCGAGGTCGTCGCCGCGTTCGACCCGTTCGGTCACCACGTAGTAGTCGGCGACCCAGCGGGCGGCCGGTCGCAGGAGCAACCGCACCGCGACGTCGTCGGCGCCCGCGGTGTAGAGCGCCTCTTCCGCGCCGCCGAGACCGCGCGGCTCGAAGCGGTCGCCGGTGGGCGTCAGGGCGAGGATCCGGTCGACGCGGAAGAGCCGCTCCTCGTCGCGCAGGTGGTCCCAGGCGCGGACGTACCAGGCGCCGTGCAGGTGGAACACGGCTTCGGGGTCGATCCGGCGGGTGCTCGTCTCCGCGGTCGACGCCGCGTGGTACGCGATCTCGACCGTCTCGTGCGCAGCGGCCGCGTCGCGCAGCGGACCCGCGTGGACGGGCGCGCCGGTCCGCGCGATCTGGACGGCATCGGTCAGTCCCGCCTGCGCGTGCGGACCGAGCGCGACGAGCACCTTGCCGGCGGCCGCGCGGAGCGACGCGCCCTCGTCATCCGGGAGTTCCCCGATGATCTCGGTGAGGCGCAGGTAGAGGGCCACCCCCTCCGGGCGTGTGATCCGCAGCGGACGACGGAGATGGTCGGCCATCGCGATGGAGACGATGCCTTCATCGACCCATGCGTCGATCGTGTCCCCGCCGCCGTAGGGGGGCGTTCCGGTCATGCCGAGGATGCCGATGTCGCGCTCGAGATCCGCCGGATCGGCGCCGAACAGCGTCCCCAGCTCGTCGATCGTCGAGCCCGGGTGCGCCATCGCGTAGGGCACCACGACCAGCAGCCGACGGAGGCGTTCCCCCGCGGGAACCGCGGAGCCGCGTTCAGCCACGGGCGACCGCCTCCAGCCGCCGCACGACCTCGGCACGGAGATCCTCGGGTCCCCTGACGACGGCGCGGTCCCCGAGGGCGAGCACCCACGAGGCGAACCACGACACGTCGTCGAAGGGGATGTCGATCACGGTCCAGTCGTCATCCCCCGTCCCCACGGTGCGAGCGTCGGCGATCCCGGACGCCACCGCGATGACCTCGGGTGCGAGCGCGACCGTCGCGCGCCGTCCCGCGTCGAGCCCCTCGGGTCCCACGTGGTCGGCCGCGACGAAGTCGGCCGGACGCGGACGCCCCTCGCCGGCGTCGGCGAGGGCGCCCTCGACACGCTGGAGGCGGAAGGCCCGCACGTCGTCGCGGCTGCGATCCCACCCGACGAGATACCACCGCCCCGCGCGGAAGACCACGCCCCACGCATCGACCTCGCGCTCACCGGCGGCCCCGCCGGCGGTGCGGTAGGAGAACCGGACGAGCCGGCGGGAGGCGACCGCCCCGGCGGCCTGATCCACGGTCGGCGACCGCGGGTCCACCGGCGGCGGCACATCGCCCGCGTCGCGGATCAGGACCCCCGAACCCGTCCCGGCGAGGAGCTTCCGCGCCGCCTCGATGGCCGCCTCGTCGCCGGACGTCGGCCGCGTGGCGACGAGGATCGCCGCGAGTTCGTCCTCGGTGAACGTGATGGCGGGCAGCTCGTAGGCCGAGCGTTCGATGATGTAGCCCAGCTCGCCGCCGAGGTCGTCGACCGGCCGCGTCTCGATCGGGATCCCGCTCTCCCGGAGGGCGTCCTTGTCGCGCTCGAACATCCGCTTGGCGGTCTGCACGTTGCCCTGACCGTAGGCATCGGGGATGTTGTCGCGGATCTCGGTGAAGGTCACCGCGACGCGCCGCGTCAGCAGGTACTGCAGGAGGTCGAGCAGGCGCTCAAGGGGTTCCATCTGGCGCCCAATCATACTAGGGGGGATGTCTCCGACCGCACCCTCCTACCGCGCCCGCCGTGGTGTCGTCATCGCCGTGGGCGTCGGGGGCGGCCCCCTCGTCGACTGCGAGGTGGACGTCGACGGGCTCCGCGTCCCGGCGATCGCCTACCGCGGGCTCGTCGGCGATCTCAGGATCGGGGACCACGTCCTGCTGAACACCACGGCGAGACACCTCGGACTCGGAACCGGCGGGGTCGACCTCGTCGTCGCCGTCGAGGGTCGCACCCCGCCGGATCCGCCGTCCGAGGCTCGCGGGATGAAGGCCCGCTACCTCCCGCAGCAGGTCTCGGTGGCCCTCGTCGAGGAGACCCACGCCGCCGTCCTCGCGACCACGACCGACCTCGCGGGGCTCCCCGTCGTCGCCGCCCCGCTGCACTCGCTCGTCGCGCCGATCGCGGCGGGCGCCCGCGCGGCGGGCGCCCGCCGCATCGCGCACGTGATGACCGACGGCGCGGCGCTCCCGCTCGCCTTCTCCCGGCTCGTCCCCACGCTCCGCGACGCCGGGTTCCTCGACGCGACCGTGACGGTCGGGCAGGCCTTCGGCGGCGACCTCGAGGCCGTGACCCTCTGGAGCGGCCTGCTGGCCTGCGCCGCCGTGCTGGAGGCCGACGTCGTGGTCGTCGCGGACGGACCGGGCAACCTCGGGACGGAGACCACATGGGGCGTGTCGGCGCTCGCGAGCGGTCTCGCGCTCAACGCAGCCTCACTCCTCGGGGGTCGGCCCGTCGCGGCACTGCGGGTCTCCTTCGCGGATGCCCGCGCTCGCCACCGGGGCCTCTCCCACCACACGCGCACGATCCTGGGGCGCGTGTGCGCCGTCGAGACCGACGTCGCGGTGCCGACCCTCCCCGAGGAACAGCGGACCGTCGTCTGGGACGCCCTCCGGGCGGATCGGCTCGAGGAACGGCACCGGCTGGTCGAGGTGGACGGACGGGCGGGGCTCGCCGTCCTCGCGGAGGCGGGGATCGCGGTCACCTCGATGGGGCGCTCGCCCGAGGAGGACCCCGCGTTCTTCCTCGCCGGTGCTGCCGCCGGCGTCCTCGCGGGGCGGATGGCGGTCGCCCGCTCGCGGTGGCGCCGCTGACCTACATGTGCGCGATGAGCTGTTCCACCCGCTCGTCGACGCTCCGGAAGGGGTCCTTGCAGAGCACCGTCCGCTGCGCCTGGTCGTTCAGCTTCAGGTGCACCCAGTCGACCGTGTAGTCCCGCCGCTTCTCCTTGGCGCGGCGGATGAAGTCCCCGCGGAGCTTGGCGCGGGTCGTCTGCGGCGGCTCCACCATCGCGAGCGACACGTCCTCGTCGGTCGTCGCACGCTCCACGCGACCTGCGCGTTCCAGGAGGTAGTACAGGCCGCGCTCCCGGTTCACGTCGTGATACGCAAGATCGACCATCGCGATCCGCGGGCTCGAGAGCGGGAGGTCGTGCTTCAGGCGATAGCGATCGACGAGGAGCCGCTTCGTGACCCAGTCGACCTTGCGGACGAGGCGTTCAGGCTCCCCGGCGGCCAGCGCGTCGAGGGCG